>JAZNKU010000306.1:0-5847 GCA_045578685.1 Eubacteriales bacterium | reverse complement strand
GTTTTCGCTGGTTTGTCCCATTGAACGCATTGGTGTCAAAACAGGGTTATTGGCGGTTTTTATACATAGCAAAAGCGAGGTGAATTTCACCTCGCTTTTGTATTAAAAATTATCTAAAATGTATGGTTTGGTTTTTGTGTCAATCATAAAAAATTCTTCGGCAGGGACAGGGTCGTTCTCATAATCAACAAGCTTTGCTCTACGCTTTTCAAGTGGATTTCGTTTTTCCCATTCTATAAACGCAAGCAAACGCTCCTTTATTAAAGATTTATTTGTCCATTCTTCGCACCATTGTTCAAATATTTTCATTATTTCTTCAGGTGTAGTAGGTTCGATTCCGTGCATCCAATGTCCATAATATTGCTCTGTCGGCATCAAAGCATTAATAAAGATTCCGGGCCGAATATAATATTCCTCTTTAGAAAAACTACTTCCTTGAATCAAAAAAGAAATTGTAAACTCGCCAATATCTTTTGTCCACCGTTTATTCTTTTTCTTAAATCCTTTTGCTTTCAAATAAGGCTTTGCATATTCAATTAACTCTTCTTCGGGTAAAAAGTTTTCCACAAAATCACCGCCTTTGTTTTATTATATCATATTTCATTTCAAAAGTAAATTCGTGCAGTATAAATCCCCTCAAAATACAGATAATAACAACACAATTTGTAATTTAAGGAGAAATGTATATATGAAAGCAACAGGAATCGTTCGTAGAATAGATGATCTTGGCAGAGTAGTCATACATATTAAAAAGGCATTTGCCCGTTTGGGCAAATGCCTTCCTTTTCTCTTATCTTTTCTCTTTTATCTCTTCACTCTCATTCAAATTAATTAAATTTGAATGAGTAAATGCTCGCGTCGCTCATTTCGATCTCCATAACGACTTCCTTGCCTGCGAGATCTGCGGGAGTTCCGTTTTCAAAGCCGACGATACGGTCTACCTTATCGCCCATTACCTCTCTTGAGTAGATCTCGGTGCCGTCGTTTGCACGAAGCTTGAACTTCATATAGCCAAGCGCCGAGGTCTCAAAGTTGATCTCAAGCTCCTTACCGTCATAAACGAAGGGCTTGGTTACAAGCATCTGAGGCTTGAGGGTAGCTGTTCTGGAAACGAAGCCGTCAAGACGAAGCGAATATCTGTAGAGCTTTGTAGGCTCACCCTCGTGGTCCTCCTTACAGAACATGGAGAGATAGGGGTCTGTACCCTTTATCTCACCGGGAGTTTCGGTAAAGCCAACGCAGGGATAGCAATCGCCGTACTTCCAGTTGCTGTGATGCTCGGGACCTGCGGTCATGAACGCTTCACCGTAGCGGAACCAGTTCTGGCCGTCACGGCTTGACATAAAGATAGCGTCGTTCATAGACTTACCTCTGTGTCTGTGACGTCTCTCCTCAGCATTGGGGAGCTTTTCAAAGGAATCTATCCACTCGGGCCAAGCAACGTATCTGGTAGGTGTTGCACAGAAGATGTGAGGAGCACGGTAGTAGGGCGCTATAGCGTTAGCATAAAGCTGATAATCGTACTCATCGTTGTACTTAAAGGGAACGGGATAGCTCCAGTTCCAGAAATCGTCACTGGTCATATAACGGATATCACGTACCGCATCGTCAACGTCGGGATCCGGAGGATAGTAATCATCGCCTACGTGGAAGCCGCGTACAAATGCAACGTACTTACCGATCTCGTTGTTATAGTAAACGGTGTTGAGAGAGTCGAAATAACAGCCCGAATCCTTACCGGAGATAAGCAGAGACTTTTTGATTATCTCGTGGACGTCCTTGCCGGGATGGAAAGCAAAGTTGATACCGTCTCCTACATAGCCGTAGAGACCTGTACCCCACTCGCCGTAAACCGCCTTATAGCGCTCGTTCTCGGGACAGTTGGGATTGGTATCGTAGAATACAAACATATTGTCATAATAATCGTAGAGATCGGAAATGACGTTGTTTGTGGGTGCGTCTATACGCTTGCCGAAGATAGGTGTTTTATCAAGCACGGGGCGTGTCCAGTTGAGACCGTCCTCGCTCTCGATAACACAGATACGGCGCATCGTTGCATCCGCACCGTCGGGCTTGATGTCCTGATGCATGGACTTGTAGTACATATATCTCTTGCCCTCGGGGGTGATGACGATATTGTGATAAGCCGCACCCTGAGTTTCCCACTGCGCATCGTGAACAAAAGCAACGTCACGCTTAACGGGCTTATGGACTACTGCAGCAGCGGTAGTCTTTTCTTCGTCGATAAGAAAGTTATCAACAAATAACTCTCTTCTGTTACCTATATTTATCATTGGTTTTCTCCTATTTTAACGTTCCTGCTTTGAACATTTCTATTGTTTTCTCTGCATTTTCCATTGAGAGGTTGCTTGCAACCGCACCTATCTCACGGATACAGATGTTTGACACGGCAGAGCCTAAAAGTGCGGCATCGTACAAGCTCTTGCCCATAACGATTCCTGTTAAGAAGCCGCCGAGGAAGGCGTCTCCTGCGCCGGTGGTATCAACCACCTTCTCACAGTCAAAGGCGGGCATATAGAAGTCCTCTATAAATATACCGTCCTTGCCAAGCTTGACTCCTGCGGTCTTAACACCCTTGTCGTGGAGGAATTTTACTATCTCCTCAGGCTTGTCGGTACCGCAAAGCTCCTTTGCCTCGTAGAGGCTGGGAACGAAAATGTCGGTATAGGGCAGAGCCTTTTCTAATTTCGGCATCCAGACTCCGTCCTTGGGCCAGGTGGTGTCCATAGCTGTCATACAGCCCTGCTCTTTAGCTCTCTTAAAGAGATCAAAGAGAGGCTCACCCTCCATTCCGCGAAGGCTCATCATACTGCCGATATAGAGAAGCTTGGTATCACGAAGTAACTCGTCAGAGATCCCCTTGCCGTCAAACTCGTTGTTTGCCTTGCCGTAGTAAGCAAAGTTACGCTTGCCGTCGTCGCCGCAGAGGACAACGCTGACAGAGCTCATATTTTCTTTGGAGGTAACGACACCCGAGGTATCAACTCCTGCTCTCTCGGCCTCTTCCTTTAAGAATCTGCCGGGCATATCGTTACCTACGACACCGCCCATACAGACGTTGATACCTAACTTTGCCGCATCAAGGGCAACGTTGAGAGCATCACCGCCGGTCTTGTAGTTCACCGAGTCAAGGTGGAGGGTGTCTACACTGAATACACTTTCGTCCACAGGACCGACGAGTATGTCGTATACCATCAGTCCTGCGGAAAGTATGTCAAATTTGCGTTCCATTGTTCCCCGCTTAGTCGTCTAATCTGAAGAACTTTCTGTCAACGTCCAGGATCTCACGAACGATACCGATAGCGGTGTCATAGTCGAACTGACCCATCTCGATCTTCTGTGCCACAACCTCAGCGTACTGAACGGTGATCATCTTAGCCTTAGCATAGCACCAGTCCATACAGTAAGCATCGGTAAAGAAGCCGACGATATTGTTGGAGGGAAGCATATCCATTCTTTCGGAGATGATGCGGCGGATGTGGGTGGGGAAGAAGTTGTGCCACCAGAAACCGTCAAGCTTGAGGTTGGGAAGCTCACGGCAGAGGGTACACCAAGCCTGGTCAGCGTGGAGGGATGCAACGTGGATCTCAAACTTAAGGTCGCTGTACTTGTGGATGATCTTTGCCAGCTCAAAGATGGTCTCGGGTCTCATATAAGAGCCTGTCTCGTGAGGCAGGGGCTCTGCACCCAGAGAATACTGAATGATAATTTCCTTACCTGTGGTTCTCTTGATCTCCTGAACCTTGTCAAGGAACATTGTATTTATGTAGTTAGCGTAAACGTCGCGCTCCCAGGTGCCTGCGTTCTCACGGTTGGCAAGTGCCTTTACCATATCCTCCTCGGTTACGTCGTGGTAGTTAAGGGTGGTGGAGAAGTGAGAAGCATTGGAGAATACCTTATCGTAGTCGATACGGTCAACGTAGTGCTGGATAGCAGCCTTAACGTCGTCAACGGTTTTGATCTTCTTCTCATATGCACAGTCTACTGCGGGATCGATACCGATAGGCAGGGGAGGACCGGGGATCTCCTCGTTCCAAGCGTGCTCAAGTTCAAGAAGTGCAGCGTCGTTTATGCCCCACTGATCGCGGCAGAAGAACGCCCACTCAAGGGAGTACATAAGCATATCGTCGTGCTTGTGACCCTTAGCTCTCCAGAGCTCTGTGGAGGACTTTTCGATCTTAGCCATCTTAGCGATTTCCTTTGCACGCTCAGCGCCGCAGCCCTTAGACTTAATGAGCTCGTGACACTCTCTCCAGTTATCCTCGTTGAGTTCCTCGGTCCAGCCGTAGAGGTCCTCAAGGATTATACGAACGCCCCAGTAGCAGCTGGTACCGCGGATGTGCTTAACGTAGGGGATAGCGCGCTCAAGGCGGTAGAGCGCCTCTTCCTCGGTAGGCTCCTCGCTGAGTCTGTCGCCGTCGGGACAGCCTGCTGCATAGAGGTCGGAAATTACCATGTGATACAGAAGAATGTCGTGAAGACCTCTTGCTGCCAGATGGTCAGCGTCAAGATGTGTATGAAGGTCAACTAAGGGCATATCCCAAATGTCGTCATACAGCTTTTTTACAAGTTCTCTGTTTGCCATTTTTATATCTCCTTTATTGATGGGGTATTTTCCTGAAACATACTCGAAGGCTGAGCGACGGATATTTTTGGGTCATACGGCGCCTTGCAAACTTGAAATAGGTTTCCAACTATTCCTGCGTTTGCTATGCTTGTCTGACACAAAACTTTCTCGTCGTCATCTCTTCGATTAGTTTCCGTCAATACCCAATAGCATTATAATTCACGGTAATTATATCAAAGTGAAGTAATAATGTCAATGAAATAACACAAATTCATCGCATTAACAACGTTAATTATTTTAATTTTCAATATTGCCAAAAAGACTTGCTTTTTGCAGGTCTTTTTTGTATAATAAGTGTGACTATACATTCCCGTTAGGAGAAAGAATTATGGAAATGACCAAAAGAACAATGAAGCTCCTGGGAGCTGACATATCCGAGTACGTTATCGTCAGCGCACCCGAGTCTCTTCCCTCTGAGAAGACAGGAGCAAAGGAGCTTGCAAAATATATTGAGCTCACCACAGGTGTAAAGCTTGATATCGTTGACGGCAGCGTAAAGGCTGAGCGCGAGATCATCGTAGGTAAGAGCGACCGTGAGGTTAACGGTCTTGCATTCGACCGCACTCCCCTTGAGGAGGACGGCTACGTTATCCGCACCGAGGGTACAAAGCTTCTTATCGCCGGCGGCAGCCGCAGAGGCGGTATGTACGGCGCATACGAGTTCATCGAGAGATATATGGGCTGGAGATTCTTCACCAAGGATCTTGAGATGTGTAAGGCTCCCGAGGCTATAGAGATCGGCGATATTGACGAAAGCTATACTCCCGTGTTTGAGTACCGTGAGCTTGACTGGGTATGTGCAAGACCCAAGGAATGGGCGGTTAAGGCTCATATCAACGGTAACTACCGTGATTTCGGTCCCGAGTACGGCGGCGAGCTTCGCTGGGGCGGTGCAATCCACTCTATGAGCCACTATTTTGAGGATACCCGTGACAAGCAGCCCTGTCTGTCCGATCCCGAAAATATTGCTCTTGTTATCAAGAAGATAGAAGAAGAACTGGAAAAGAAGCCTTGGATAGAGCTCTTTGAGATCTCCCAGAACGACAACCAGAACGACTGTCAGTGTGAGAGATGTAAGAAGATCAACGAGGAAGAGGGCTCAAGAGCAGGTACGACTATCCGCTTTATGAATGCTCTGTCCGATGGACTCCGTGAGAAGTTCCCCAAGCTTAAGCTTCAGACATTTGCTTACCAGTATA
>JAZNKU010000305.1:0-7958 GCA_045578685.1 Eubacteriales bacterium | reverse complement strand
TTATATCGCAAAAAAGACGGCAATGCCGTCTTTTTTATTAATAACTTCTTTCCTGATAGAGGTGCTCGAGCTTGAGGTTGTACTCGTCGCCGCCGGGAGTGTTGGAGGACTTAAGGATACCGGGCTTGAGGCCTCTCTTATCCATTTCCTCGATACAAGCAGCGTAAACCTGCCACATGATATATACTGCACTGAGACCGGATGCAGGACCGAAGGGCATCTCGAAGCCGGGAAGCTCCATCATACCGTCACCGAGAGGTGCGCAGTTGTCGATAACGAGGTCAGCTACCTCAAAGAGGCGGAGACCGCTGGTGTGAGCAGACTTAACCTGAGTGGAATAATCCATGGATGTAACAGCGATGATCTTAACGCCGTGGCTCTTGCAGGTAAGTGCAAGGTCAACGACCTGATCGCTACGGCCGGAAACGGAGCCGATAATAAGCACGTCGCCGTCACCTGTCATATGTGAACAACGGTAAACAAGCTCAGCCATACCCTCCATGTTGAGGTTCTTAGCCTTGAACTCGGGAGTTACAAGACCGCCATCCTCAGTAACGAGGTAGTATCTGAGGTGCTGAGGAGCTACGAGACCGCCGGAACGCTGGATCATCTCGCCGTTGATGATATGGCCTGTATCGTGGATAACTATGTTCTTCTTAGCACACATAGCATCAGCCATCATCTTACCTGCTTCTCTGATCTTGTCCATCTGAGTCTCTCTGACTGTAGCAAAGAGCTCGTCTACTTTTTTCTGATAAGCTTCAATAATGTTCATTGGTGTATTCTCCTTAAGAATGATTAATTTATTATACCTTATATCAACAGAATTTGCAAGGGTTTTACGACAAATAACCTAATTCATTTATACGGTCAGCTATCATTTTTGAAACAATATCATAAAAGGTAGCAGTTCCGTGGATGGTATCTGCAAGAAGGGATGCGGGGATCTCGCCTTTTTCGAGATTGGCATAGTCGGCTTCTGTTGGAGTGATGCCGTTGTCAAGTAGGCACTGCTCTGTCATAAGATATGCTCTGAGATCGAGAAAATGCTCGCCGTAGGCTTCACGCAGCACCTCGTTTACACCGTCAACCTCGGGCATATAGTCAAGGGAGGTAAGTCCTACTATAACATACTCATCGCTGGGGTGATACTTGATCATCTCGTTAATTGTATCCACCAGCTTATATGCGTTTGCGGCATTGTAGCGGTTATTGGAGCCTGTCCAGATAACGAGAATATCGTTTTCGCGTCTGTCCTGCATTGCAGGAGTAATAATGCGTGTGCGGGTCTTTACCTCTACTGCCTCGCCTTCGGTATTGCGTGTGAAATATGCTTTGCCGTCCTCGTAAGTAACCTTACCCTTGACACCTGCTATAACAAATTCGTTTGATACACCGTCACCGAAATAGCCAAGATCCTTCTTGTGACCCTCGTCGGTTACAAGGGTGATCTGTACGGGAGTGCTGTCTGCAGGTATGGTCACAGGCTCGGCGTAAATAGCGATACTGCCCTGTCTGAAGCCCCCTGCCTCTGCCATCTCGCCGCCGATACCGTAGTTCTGTACCGGTATCTTTAAGTACTTGCTGCGAAGGGGGTCTCTCTCAAGACGCTGTGCCATACTGTCACCAAAGATGATTACTCTGTCCTTGGTATCCGCCTCCACAAGACAAGCATCGGCGTCTGTGGAATCGGGAATGGGGTGGTTATACTTATTCTGATAGTCGAACTTATAAAGAACCACCGCAAGCTGTGATCTTGTAGCCTTGGCGTTGGGATCGAGCTTGCCGCCGTCGCCTACAAACAGACCTGTGGCTACGCAGTATTCCATACCCTCCTTTGCCCAGCTCTGTACCTTTGCGGCATCGCTGAAGGCTGAGAGGTCTGCACTCTTCCCTGTATCAAGACCCTTGAACTTAGCGTACTGACAGAAGAGTCTTGCCATCTGTGAACGGGTAAGTGCGCCGTTAGGCTCAAAGGTGGTTTCGGTCATACCGCCCACTATTCCCTGCTGTCTTGCCCATTCAACTGCCACATAGAACCAATGGTCGGGCTTGATGTCGGTAAAGGGGGTAGGCTCTTTTTTGAGCATATCACGGGTAACACCCTCAAAGTTTGCAAGAGCCTGAACGAACATTGCTCTGGAAACGGTGGTGTTAAGACCGAAGGCTGTGTCGGTCATACCGTTGAGAAGCCCCTTTGTCTTGCAATACTTTACTGCACTGTAGTACCATACTCCTGCCTTGGTATCGGTAAAGGGTACTGCGGGATCGTATTCTGCCGTTGCGGCGTTGATGCCCATAGGCATGAGCATTAATATAGTAAGTAATATACAGATTATTTTTTTCATATGTTTACCTCCGTTCACAAATGCAAATCAATGATTGAAAATAGTGGTATTTTACCACTATCTTCTTCCTTGATTTCTGATTAGTCATTAGTCAAATATCCAAGATCTACTATCTTGTCGGCTACATATCTCGCAAGAAGATCGTAGCCCTGCTGGCTGAGATGAAGTTCGTCCGCTGCCTGAAGAGAAGCGGGAATCCAGCCGTTGGACATGAAGTAGAGATCCCGGTCGGTAGGAGTTATGCCGAGATTCTTAAGATGTACGGGATCCGCCAGATAAGTGCGAACATCAAGGTATTTTTCGCCTACGCCCTTGGATTCAAGGTGTGCCTTGATGCCTGCGTTAAGCTCGGCATATGCTCTTACAAATCTTTCACCCATAAGCCCCAGCACCACATATTCATCGTTGGGACATGCCGCTATCATAGCGTCAAGGGTCTCAAGAAGGTCGGGTAAAGCGTTTGCGGGATAAAGGTCGTTATGGCATATCCAGAGAACGGTGATATCGTCCTCACGCTTATCGGTCATAGCAAAGGTCTCTACCTGTGTAAGTTCTGTAAGGGTGATCTCCTCGCCCGCCTCAAGACGGGTGAAGTGGTATATCTCGGCATCCTCAACCTTACTGAGCTCTCCCCATACACCGTTGATACGCATAGGGTTGATGGCAGAATATATGTAGTTGTTACCCATAGCCGCAGGGTCACCGTCCTCGTTTAATACAAGGTCTATCTCAACGGGAGTTCTGTCAGCGGGGATGGTAAGGGGCATAGAGTCGCTTGCATAAGCGTAGAAGGGGATTCCGCCCTGACGGCAGGCGATCTGCTGTCCTATCTCACCGCCGATACCGTAGTTTAAGCTCTCAACACCGAGTATCTCCCCAACTCTCTCGGGATAAGGAACCTCGGCTATATCACCGAAGCCTGTGAAAATGCCCTGTGTTACCGAGTCGCCCCAGCATACTATGCGTCCGTTATACGCCTCGACCACACGGCTCTCCTGAGCATCGCAGAGAGTGCAGATCCTTGTTTCGATGCCGCTGTCACCCTCGGAGGGTGCTATGGTACACATCCACATGCTCCACTGATGGTCACAGCCTGTGTTTGCATAGGCGTGGAACTTCATAATAACCGTTGCAAGCTGTGCTCTGGTGGCTGTTGCCGAGGGAGTAAGCTTGTTATCAGAGCCAACGAAAAGCTCGCTGCCTACACAGTATTTCATACCGTCAAGCGCCCAAGCGGGAATTTGTGACGCATCGTCAAAGGAGGAGATATCCGCCTTTGTATCGGTGTTAAGTCCCTTGTATATAGCGTACTGATGAAAAAGTCTTGCCATTTGTGCACGGGTAAGTGCACCGTTAGGTGAGAAGGTAGTATCTGTCATACCGCCTACAATACCGTTCTGTCTTGCCCACTCTACGGCAGTATAGAACCAATGGCTTTCCTTCACATCGGTAAAGGGGGATACCTCGTCACGAAGGTCGTCTGCCGATACACCCTCGAATGTTGCAAGTGCCTGAACAAACATGGCTCTTGTAAGCGTTACGGTAGGACCGAACTCGGTCTCGGACATACCGTTAAGCAGGTCGTTTTCGTAACAGTATGCTATTGCCTCGTACCACCAATGACTTTCCTTTACATCGGTAAAGGGTAAGCCCGTTTCTTCAACTGCAAATATGCTCATAGGTACGAGCATAGCTAAAATAAGTAATACAGAGATGATCTTTTTCATAAGCAACTCCTTGTTAATGATAACTTAATTCTATCATAAAGAAGCTGTAAAAGCAACAAAAAAAAGACGGTTTCCCGTCTTTTTTGTTTAATTTTGTTTAGTCGAGGTAACCAAGCTCCATGAAGGTCTGTGCGAGCTTCTCTGCAACGAGGTCATAACCCTGCTGGTTAAGGTGGAGAGAGTAGCCCTGATCATCCATCTTCTCGGACTGGAGGGATTCGGGGATCCAACCCTTTTCCATCCACTCGATATCCCAATCGTTGGGCTCGATTCCGAGGTCTACAAGGTGCTGAGGATCAGCAAGGTAAGTACGGATGTCAAGGAACTTATCGCCCCAGCCCTTTTCTTCCATGTGAGCCTTGATTGCAGCGTTGATCTCAGCGTAGCCTGTAGCGTAACGCTCTGCCATAAGACCCATAACGAGGAACTTCTCTGTGCCTGCGTACTCGATCATAGCGTCGATATAGCCGATGATCTCGTCAAACTTTTCTGTATCCTCGGGTGCAGGAGTGTCATTATGACCGATCCAGATAACAACGATATCATCCTCGCGCTTGTCCTTCATACCGAAGGTTTCAACGAGGGTCATTTCGGTAAAGGTAACCTCTTCGCCTGCCTCAAGTCGTGTGAAGCTGTAGTTGGAGCCTTCGATGTAATCGATCTGACCTACTACACCACCGATGGTAACGGGGTTGATACCCTGGAAGAGACCCTGATTACCGATACCGATAAAGTTAACCATTGAATAGAGCTCGTCGATAGTCTCGTTGTAGATACAGATCTCAACGGGAGTAGTATCAGCGGGAATGGTGAAGGGCTCGGACTCGGTTGCATATGCATAGCAAGGAAGACCGCCCTGACGGCCTGCGATCTGGAAGGACATCTCGGAACCGATACCGTAGTTCTTAACCTCACAGTTAAGGAGCTTACCTACAGTTTCGGGATAAGGCATGGGAGAAACATCAGCAAAACCGGTAAAGATACCCTGGGTGAGAGAGTCGCCCCAGAATACGATACGACCGTCATAGTCGGGATATACGATCTCGGTCTCCATCTGGTCATAGTTCATGAACATAACTGCTGCCTGAGCTCTGGTAGCCTTGCCGTTAGGATCGAGGTAGTTTACGCCGTCCTTGGCAACACCGGAGATAAGACCTACTGCAACTGCCCATTCTACGGGAGTCTTAGCCCAATCCTGCACCTTGTCTACATCGGGATATGCGGAAATATCAGCACCCTCTGCAAGAGTGCCGTTCTTCTCGGTATAAACGTAGAAGAAACGAGCAAGCTGTGCTCTGGTAACGTCAGCGTTAGGACCGAACTGAGTTGCGGAAAGACCGCTTGTGATGCCGTTCTCAACTGCCCAGCATACAACCTCGTTCCACCAATGAGAAACCTTAACATCCTCAAAGCCGGACTCGGTGGTGTCGTACTTGGTAAGGTCAACGCCGTCGAACTTAGCTAGAATCGTAACGAACTGTGCTCTGGTAAGGTTCTTGTTAGGTGCGAATGTATTTGCATCCATACCTGAAATATAACCCTTTTCTACACAGTACTTAACTGCATCGTGGAACCAGTGATTTTCCTGAACATCGGTAAAGGAAAGAGCACCGTCTTCGGCGATAACCGCCATGGGGATCATACCTACCAGCATGATCACTGTTAATAAGAAACAAACTAATCTCTTCATGTTCTTATTCTCCTTAAAGTTTTTTAATTGTAAACGGAGTCGCACCGTTTGAACTTTCTAATTTTGCCGTGTCGTCACCTAACATAGAGAATAACTGTGTTAAGTGAGTTACAAATATATAGCGGCATCCAAGCTTGTTGATAGCCCTGAGGATACCCTCGATTGCGACACTTCCCTCGTCGTAGGCGGTGGTCTGGAAGGTCTCGTTGAGTACAACGAGACTGCCCTCGGTGACATTGTCCATTATCTCGGCTATCGCCTTGACCTCGCCCTCAAACCGTCCCGAAACATCCCCTACCGAAAACTCCTCCTCGGCACTGGAAAAATGGGTGAATATTCCGCTGAATATCGGAAGCTCCGCTTCCCTTGCCGCTATAGGAAGTCCTGCCTGAGTGAAAAGCTGTGCACTTACCATCGAACGCAGGAAGGTGGTCTTACCCGTATTGTTCTTTCCTCGGATAATAACACCGTTATATCCCGTAAAATCAGCGTCGTTGGGGTAAACCTCACATTTTCCCTCGGTCAGAAGGAAAAGATCGTAAAGCTCTGTCGTTCTTATCTGTCCCTCGGTCAATACAGGGTAACAGTAAGGCTTACCGCTGTTTTCGAGAAAGTTAGTGTATTTAAGAGCTATCTCATAGAAGTCAAGCTCACGGGACAAACCGTAAAGGCTGTCGTATATCGAATCGGTAATATCCGACAGAAGTCTGTCGGTCTGATACATAGCCTCGCCAAGTATCTCAAGGGCGTATTGCCTTGCCTCGTGGCTGCAGGTTATGATCTCAGCTTCATTCTTCTTTTTCTTTGAAAGAATGGAAAGCAGAGAATTCTTCTTCTTTTCTCTTGTCTTTACCGAGCATATCTCGGCAGAAAGACAGTTAAGGCTGTCGCCTATACTGCATACAAGCTCAAAGTCGTAGTCCTCGGGGGTATTGTACATAAAGTGAGACGAGATATCCTCAATCTCCTTTAAGGACTTGTTTTCAAGAAGCTCCTTTGCATAATCACGGATAGCGGCAAGTCCCTCGGATGCGATCTCATAGCCCTCAAAGGCCTCAAGGATAGAGGAAAAGAAGGAAATGATGGTCTTGGGGAAAAGTGCCGTGACCTTAAGCGAGGAGTATATATAATCAAGCATCGCCTCGCTTCCGCGCTCGGCTGAAACTCTGTCGCCGCTTCCCTTCAGCTCAAGCCAGTCTGCCTTGAGCTTATCGTATCTTCCGAAAAGGGTTTTAAGCTCGGGGAGAAGTGCCTTGTTTTTGCAAAGATCCGCGATTATCTCTCTTCTGTAGAGTATATTCTCTGCCTTAGTCAAAGGGCTTGACAGTATATGACAGAAATACTCGTTTTTTCTTATATCCGAGGAAATATTGGCTACGCATCTGTCTATTGACAGATCGTATATCAGCGAGGAGGGCTGTGCTCTCTCCTCGGTCTTATATAATATACTGTACTTCATATACCGAACCTTTCCTCAAGATCGGCTCTTGACAGTGAATATTTTTTAAGTATGTCCTCAGCGTGAGAGCGTACTGCCTTACCGAGAGGTCTTATCTTATAGGTACGTCTGCCGCCGTCGCTTTCGTCCACCACACAGCAGAGCATGGGAATATCCGTCTCCCTCGCTCCCTTCTGGTGAGTTACATAGACACAGAACTGGCCCTCGCTCTTAAGCTTGTCTGCAAGTGTACAGGTCATCTGAGACGCCTTTTCCTCGTTGGTGGTAGCGTAGGTCTCGTTTAAGAGTATAAGACTGCGCTCACCCATATCCGAAATTATAGAGTCCACACGCTTTTGCTCATCAAGAAATCTTCCCTCAAGCTCAAAGCGCTCATCACGGGGAAAATGGGTCTGAACAGAATCCAGTCTGCATATCCGTGCATGTCTTGCAGGCACGGGACACCCCCACAGCGACATAATAACACATACGCCTACCGTGCGAAGATAGGTGGTCTTGCCTCCTCCGTTTGCTCCCGCAAGAAAATATACGGGCTCCTCCGACGAAAAGCTGATGTCGTTGGGGATTATATCATAGCACTTCTTTGCCATAAGGGTTATATCATAACCCTCGGCAATCGAAATATCCTCACCGTAATGTGCATAACACACGGGTATAGAATGTGAGGTATATTCAAGTGCTAATTTAGTATTGTAAATATAAAAATCAAGCTGGTCGGTATAATCAAGTATACC
>JAZNKU010000304.1:0-5140 GCA_045578685.1 Eubacteriales bacterium | reverse complement strand
GGTACCCAGGAGGTAGTCATTTTCATATACTGCACCTGCCTGCATGGTGGGGAAAATATAATCCTCAACGAATTCCTTTTCAAGGTTTTCGATATAGAGCTTGGAAGCACCGGTAGCTAAAGCCTTTTCCTCAAGACCGTCAAGCTCTGTACCCTGACCTACGTCACCGGATACTGCGACAACTTCACAGTTATTGTAGTTTTCCTTAAGCCACGGAATAATTATAGAGGTGTCAAGACCTCCGGAATAAGCTAATACTACTTTTTTTATATCTTTCTTGTCCATTGTAATATATCCTCAACTTTCTGTGTGTTTATTCATCAGCATGTGCATAATTATACAACCATGAACTAATTTTGTCAAGCATAAAAACAGTTTTTTTATTTTTTGTACAAGGTGCACATAATATATTGCATTCACCCCCATTATGTGGTAAAATATATTCAATTATTATCAGGAGAAAATCTATGAATATTGCAGAATTGGCTTCAAAGCTTAAAAATAACGTATCCTCAGTCCTTATGGGCAAGGGCGAGGAGATAGATCTCGTGCTCTGTGCAGTACTTGCGGGAGGACATATACTGCTTGAGGATGTTCCCGGTACGGGCAAGACTACCCTCGCAAGGGCACTTGCCGCATCTATCGGAGGAGATGTCAAGCGTATACAGTTTACCCCCGACCTTCTGCCTGCGGATATAACGGGTATAGACTTCTTTAATATGAAAACACAGGAGTTCACCTTCCACCCCGGACCCGTGTTTGCAAATATAGTTATTGCAGACGAGATAAACCGAGCAACACCCCGTACCCAGTCTGCTCTGCTTGAGGCAATGCAGGAAAAACAGGTGACCGTAGGTACAAACACCTATCCTCTCGCCTCCCCCTTCTTTGTTATAGCAACCCAGAACCCCGTGGAGACCAAGGGAACCTTCCCTCTGCCCGAGGCTCAGACAGACAGATTTATAATCAAAATGACCTTAGGCTATCCCGATGCCGAAAATGAGCTTGATATCTTGAAGGGTCACGGCAAGGCAGACCTTACCGCCTCCCTTGAGGCTGTATGCACAGCCGAGGATATAGCTGCGGCACAAAAGGCTGTCCCCGAGGTAAAGGTAAGCGACAGCGTGGCAGGCTATATAGTAGCCATAGCAGGTGCTACAAGAAACGACAAGCGTATACGCTTGGGTGTAAGCCCCAGAGGCTCTCTTGCCTTGATGAGACTTTCTCAGGCTTATGCTGCAATACAGGGGCGTGACTATGTACTGCCCGACGACGTTAAGGCTATGACCCTTCCTTGCTTTAGCCACCGTATAATCTCAAATCAGGGCAGAAGCCTCTCTATGACCGAATCTAACGAGACCCTTATCGCATCCATACTGGACACAGTCCCTGCACCTATAGAATAATGCCTTTTATAATTTTAGCCATCGTTGCCATACTCCTCTTTGCTCTGCGCTCGGCACACTTCCGAAAAAGAGCCCTTAATAATATGGTATACAAGGTACGTACCGAGGTAAGAGAGGTCAGTGAGGGAGATGATTTCTTCCTCTATGAGACTATAGCCAATGCAAAGAATATGCCCCTGCCAAACGTAAGGGTAGACGTTACCCTGCCCGTGGGACTTGATTTCTGTCTTTACGGCAACAAGGGCGAAGAAAAAAAGATATCTCATATGCACAATATAGAGAGCGTTTTTGTCTTAAAGCCCGGTGCGGCAGTTGAACGCCGCTGGCGTATCAGAGCGAGCCGCAGAGGGGTTTACCGCCTCGGAGAAGCCAGAATGGTGGTAAGCGATATCTTTGGCACCGGCAAGCTCTCCGCCTTCTTTGAAGCAACGGGCGAAAAGGAAAACACTATAACCGTTCTCCCATCACCTATTGATCTTGAGGAATACTTTATTCCCGTAACCGACCCCATGGGGGATAACACTACAGAATTTTCACTTATACCCGACCCGCTTCTCTATGCCGGGACTCGAGAATACCGTCCCGGTGACCCTGTCAGCCGTATAAATCAGAAGGCATCCGCCCGTATGCAGAAGCAGATGGTGGATATAGACGAATATACAGAACGAAACTCCTTTGATCTGGTGTTCAATCTGCAGTCAAGAGGTCGTGAGGATACGGGCACTACCCCCGAATCCGCAGAGCTTGTGGAGCTTGGTATTTCGGTATGCGCTTCGGTCTTTGACAGAGCGCTCTCGGAGGAGATACCCGTCAGGATGATATGCAACACCACCCATGAGAATGACGAAAGGGATTATTTCATATCCGAATATTTCTCAGGCAGGTCTGACACAAAGGATGCTCTGCGTATGCTTGCCGGTATAGAGATGAAGCTCTCCTGCCGTATAGAGGATATGTTAGAGGAACTGTTAATTGAGAACGAAGCCAACCCCACCTGTAAGAATCTCGTGTTTGTGACCTCTTATATAGACGAGGTCATAACAGATTTTGCAGTTAAGATGGAAGCTCTGGGAATAGAGGTAATCATATTTGCAACCTCTACGCTTAAGAGTGTCCCCGAGCTGCCTGACGGTATAAAGGTGTTTTATAAAACCTACAGATAAATCAAAGGAAAGGAGAACAGAGATGAACACAAACAAAAGATTTGCCAAAACCGCAAAGCTTCTTTCGGTCTTTGGCTTTGTGCTTATACTTTCTCCTTATCTGTACGCCTTTATGGGTGCTGGAGAAGCCGAGATATTCGACCTTCTCTTTGCCTTTGCGGGACCAGCCCTGTTCATTACTCTGGGTTATCTGCTGCAGTCGTTCGTTGGGCGTGTGACGGGCTACAAGCGTAAGGACATCCGCTTTGACGGCGGCGTAAAATACGTTGAACTCTCCGCCTGTATTCTGTCGATATTTATCTGTATACTCACCGTTATCCCCATGATAATACTCTATCGGAGCTACCGTATCTCCGTAGATCAATTTATAGACCCTTACGCCCTCTACCTCTATATACCTCCCGTTATTGCCGTGGGGATAATGATAGCCGGCGTAATACTGTGGTTCCTGCCCTATCATAAGCTCATATATACCGAGTCTGCTTTGGGATATGGAGCGGTATATCTTATATGCTATATGCTTTCCGCCATATTCGGCGTATCGCTTATCCCCGTGACCCTTTCCTTTACGCTGTTTATAGGAATATTTTTTACCGTAAGCAATTTAGGCTGTATTGACGAAGCTCTTTCGGCATCAAAGTTCAGAGTTCCCTCAAACAATTTCAGATCATACAACCTCAAGCTTACCTTAAAGCACTATGCCGTAACTCTTATCGCCGCCCTGCTTATCTTCTGTATGCTGATGCTTCTGATAGGCATGATAAGTCCGGATATCAACCTTGACCCCCACGATAACACCCAAGAAGAGGACAGAGTGGTACCCGATGGTTTTGAATCGGTGGAGGGTGTTGCCATGGACGGATTCTGGGCAAGGCTCTTTGCGGTAAGGAATGCCGATGGAATGTCGGGCATAATGAAGATATCCATGTTCGTGGTGGTAGGAGCGTTCCTGATCCTTGTGCTTTGGTGGATATACCGCAAGCATCTTTTGAAAAAGTTTTTTTATCTGGTCAAGCTTCTTTTTGCCGGTATCGGAGAGTTTATTGAAGCTCTCTTAATGATGTTTGAAACCAAAAACGAGCTTCCCCTGCCCGAAAGCTATACCGATAAGGATGTTGATATCGACTGTGTTATGGAATACCGAGAGTATAAAATAAAAGAAGAGCTGACCCGCCAGAGCTTTGAGGTTGCCCTTGAAGCGAGATCAACTCTTGAAGAAAAATACGCCTACGCATACTCGGTATACACAAGGCTTATACGAGGTCATAAATACGGAATAAAAGCCTCGGATACACCGAGAGTACTGACTGCAAAGCTTTCTGCAGCCCGCAAGACCGAGCTTGAAAAGGCTACTCCCGTATTTGAAGATATCCGCTACCGTGATCTTAGTCCCGATAAGAGCGTATGCAACAAAGAGCTGAATAGGCTTGTCGATATGGTGAAACAAATACTTTAAAAGAAAGATAGTGGTATTTTACCACTATCTTTCTTAGTTTCTATAACTAAGCATGGCGATGGTACGAACTATCTGCCGCGTGTAGTCGGTCTCGTATACACCCTTGTCCCACATCTGCTTTGCTCCGTTTTCACCGTAGCGGTAGCACATGGCTATCTTGTTGAAGTCGGTATAGAGGTGGTAATAATGGGACAGCATGTACACACCGCAGAGGACGTTCTGCTCGAAGTCCATAAAGTCGGTTACCCCAAGCTCGGCACTAAGCTGAGGGTGATTTATCTCGTTTATCTGCATTATACCGTAGTCGCCGTTAGCAGATATCCTATCCTCGGTGTAGGTGCTTTCCGCTCCCATAACCGCAAGTACAAGTTCACAGGGAACGTCGTACTCCTCACACTTTTCAAAGATATAGTCCTGTTTTTCGTCGCTTAAGGGTATGTCGTAATAATATGCGCTGACGGACAAGCTTGGGACCTCGGTATCCTTGGGCTCATTTATATTTTTAATGTTTTTGGGCTGTATGTCCATACTGTTCCTTGACACCGAAAAGGTTATCTCCTTTTGCTCAGGCAAGGAAGCCATGTCCCCGCCCGAGGCATGAAAGTAACAGCCGAAGACATAAGCGGCTATAAAGAAAACAACTATGATGCAGCAGAGACTTATATTATATGCGGTATTGATATTCAAAATCACATCTCCTAATATTTTCCAGTATTTTACCATATCATCGGTGTACTAAACTGTCGGAAAATGTTACGAAGATATATTTTTTCATTGACAGAAGGGGTTAGAATTGCTATACTTAAAATATATTAAAGATAACGAGGTACGTAAAATGAAAAAAGTTATTCTTATGCTTGTTGACGGAATGCGACCCGATGCTTTAATGCAGTGCGGACACCCTTACTCTGAGGAGCTGATCAAGCAGGCAACATATACCCTTGAGGGCAAGACCGTTTATCCCTCGGATACTCTGCCCTGTCATATGTCGCTCTTTACAGCGGTAGATCCCATACAGCACCAGACTACAAGCAACACCTACTGTCCTCCCGTAAATAAGGTAAAGGGTATGGTAGAACAGCTTGATGCCGCAGGTAAGAAGGCAGCTATGTTCT
>JAZNKU010000303.1:0-6095 GCA_045578685.1 Eubacteriales bacterium | reverse complement strand
TCTCGAAGAAATAATCGATCCTGTTTCGTTATACGAACCTGTATATAATGACCAAGGAAGCGGAGACTCACTTTACGTGCTGGATCAGATAAGCGATAAAGCATCAAATGATGAGGTATGGTTGGAAAATATCGCACTGTCTGAGTCTATTAAAAAGCTAAGCAATCGAGAGCGTTCAATAATCACGATGCGATTCTTTGAAGGTAAAACACAAATGGAGATCGCTGAAGAAATAGGTATTTCCCAAGCTCAGGTATCAAGGGTAGAAAAAGGTGCAATAGAACAAATGCGTAAAGATTTTTAAGAGGTAGCAGTGCTGCCTCTTAATTAATTATTATATCCTATAATTTTGATAAGATCAAACTCAGTATATCCGTACATGCTCATAGGACTGTCAATCTTATCGGTGGTGTTGGAGTTAATAAGATAATCGACTACGTTACCATCGTCGTCATATATAACCTTGGTGATAATAACAGTATGTACGCAGACTCCGTTCGATTTATACATGATGAGGTCCCCCGGCTTTCCGCTAAACAGGTTACCGCCTACTTCGCAAACAAGACCGTACCCTGTGTTTTCTTTGCAATACTCATAAAAATATTCACATGCAGCCCAACTCGAGGAGCGTCCGACCCTGCCACCACTGTTGTTTATATCCTCACCGTACCACTTCCATTGCTTGCCTTGAAGGTCCATAGGTATTCCACCGGCAAGTAAGCACTGTGAAGTATAATTATTACAGTTACCGCCGTATATATCATAAGCAGTAAAAGCAGGATTGCGCTTATATTCAACCTCGCCAACCCACAAGTACGAGTAATCAAGAGCCGCATCTGCATTATAAGGGTTATCCGCAGACAACAAAGATGAATATATCAAAGGATCGCTGTTAAAGGCGTCTCTTTGTTCTGTTACTGCTTCAAGATTGAGAGTAACCTCTGATGCCAGTTTTAATTTAAGTTCGTTGAGTGTCTGAGTAATTTGAGAAGGAGTGAGGTTCGCTAGGGTGAGCTTATTTTCTCTGAGATAATTGTCATATCGTTCTGTAATAAGCGAATAGACACCGCTAATCTCACTGTGACTGACAATATAATAATCGCCGTCATTTTCTTTTAATATAAAATGATGCTCTATATCGCTTGTATGGGATGTTATGTCAGATGCAAAGTTGTACGAAATACTATCATTTTGCACCAAATAGATATCGTAACCCTCAGAAGTTTCACTGACAGAACGATATGTAACACCAACTGAAGCTTTATCATAACCGAGATCAACATCCATATCGACACGTATACGGTTTTGATACGCAACCATCGTATTGATTATGCCTCGTTCATATTCGGTGTCGAAGTAATATAAATCGTCAAATGTGTTATCGGTAAAGTTGCCGAAGGATGAAAAATAACGGATAAAATACTCTTTGATAACATCATTCATACCATCATTTATACCAAGTTGTGTATATGAATTATTATTTATAAACTCTACGGTAACATTTTGCTTATCAACTTCAACCGTATCGGTCTCGGTTTCGGCAGGTGTAGATATAACGGTATCCTCAGTGTGACAGCTGCAAAGGAGCAACGATAACATAAGAAATAAAATACAAAGTCTCTTCATTGTTCAATCCTTTCTTTATACAATATATGTTACTTGTTTTTATTCATCTTGTCAACCTTAAATCATTGACTAAAGTAAATAAATATGGTAAAATTAAATAACTATATGTAAGGACGGAACACATATGAAAAAGTTAATTGAAGAAATTAAAAAAGGCAGTTATGAATATGGCTCTATCCCTTTCTGGAGCTGGAACGATAAGCTCAACAAGGAGGATCTCATCCGACAGATCCGAGATATGAAGGAGCTGGGTATGAAAGGCTTCTTTATGCATGCAAGAAGCGGTCTTGAAACCGAATATCTCAGCGACGAATGGTATGATTGTATCAATGCTTGTATCGAAGAAGCAAAGAAACTGGGTATGGAAGCATGGTCCTATGATGAGAACGGTTGGCCCAGTGGCTTTGCAGGCGGAAAGGGCCTTACGGGAGACGAAAACTACGCACATTGGCTTGACTATCAGGTGCTTGATCATTTTGACAGTGAAGCTCTCGCTATATTTATACTCGAGGATAACAAAAGTAAAAGAATAACCGAGGATTGCGGTGCAAAGGAATATCATACGATATACCGCCGTGCCGACTCTTCCTATGTTGACACAATGAATCCCCGTATAACCATGGAATTTATTGAAGCAACCCATGTCGACTACAAAAAGCGTTGCGGCGATGAGTTCGGTAAAACAATGCCCGGCTTTTTTACAGACGAGCCTCAGTATTACAGATGGCATACTGTATGGTCTGATATGATGTACACAGAGTTCGAGCCCCGTTACGGATATAACGTGCTTGACGGACTCCTTGCTCTTTTTGTTGATTACGAAGGATCCGAAGAATTTCGATACGATTACTACAAGCTCTGTAACGAGCTTTTCACCAACAACTTCATCAAGGTTATGTACGAGTGGTTCGAGGAGAACGGCATACAGATAACAGGACACGCGATCGAGGAAAAGTTCCTCGGCGGTCAGATGTGGTGTTGCGGCGGTATTATGCCCTTCTACGAATATATGCACATTCCGGGTGTCGACTATCTCGGCAAGACCGCAGGAAATGATATATCTCACAAGCAGGTTGGCTCTGTTGCCGCACAGCTTGGCAGAAAGAAAGTACTTTCCGAAATGTTTGCTTGCTGTGGTTGGGATATCACTCCTCTGCAGTTAAAAAAGGTTGCCGAGCATCAGTACTACGGCGGCGTAAACATGATGTGTCAGCATCTTTATCCCCTTTCTATAAGAGGACAGCGCAAGCGCGATTACCCCGCATTCTACTCTGAACATTCTACGTGGCAGTCCTCGCTCAAGGAAT
Organism: Eubacteriales bacterium; assembly: GCA_045578685.1. GTDB lineage: Bacteria > Bacillota > Clostridia > Oscillospirales > CAG-272 > RGIG7300. The sequence continues at coordinate 3,162 of JAZNKU010000303.1, read as the reverse complement.
TCAATGAATATTTCAATAACCTCGGATTTACCCTTTCCAGAGGTACTGAAGTAGCTGATATTCTGGTTATACACCCCATCAGAAGTGCTTATATGAAGTATTTTCGTGACACAGTAACGCCCGAGTTTATGGCAATCGAAGAAAATTTTGCTAGCTGTACCACTTGCTTGTCACAGAATCAACTCCTCTATCACTATGGCGATGAGACCCTTATGGCTAAATACGGCAGAGTTGAGGGCGACAAGATAATCGTCGGACAGTGTACCTATGATAAAGTTGTACTTCCCCTGACACATACTCTTGACGCTTCAACCGCAGCGTTACTCAAGGAATATCTTGCCAACGGCGGAAAGCTGGCAGTTTACGGTGATACGCTTCCTGAGTATATCGAAGGAAGAAAAGCTGATCTGAGTTGGCTTAAACCTAACTCTACCATCGGTGAATACTGTAATACTAATGAAATCAATGTTCGCTACGATGGAGCTGAAGCGCAGGACATCAGAGTACAGAGCAGAAGAGTTGACGGTAAACGACTCTATTATGTGCTTAATCTCTCACATAAGCTTGATCATAATAATGTTGAGTTCAACATTAAAGGTGTTGATTATATGTCAATAATCGATATGGCAACGCTTGAAACAAAGGGTATCGATGCTGTTAAGACAGATAACGGCATTAAATTTACTCTTGATTTTGAAAAGGTGCAGTCATACATACTCTTTGAAGAAAAGTGTGAAATCAAGCCCAAAAAGGATTTAACTCCTGCCGAACACACACCCTTTAAGGTAAGCAAGAATATCGAAAACTCATTTACCCTTGACTATGCGAGAATTTCCTATGACGGCAAGGAATACAGCGACGTTAGACCTATCATCCGTATCAAGGACAACCTCTTATCAGAAAGATACGAAGGTAAGTTATGGCTCAAGTTCGAATTCGATCTTAAGTCTATACCAACAAAACTTTCTTGCGCCATAGAAAAGCTGGCATCCCAGAAGGTATATGTAAACGGTACCGAAATCACTCTTGGTGATGATTGGTGGCTTGACAGACATATCGCCTCGGTGGCTATAACCGATTATTTAAAGGAAGGTATAAACGAGATCATATGCGAGATAGACTATTTCCAGCGTGACTACGTATATTATGTTCTATACGGTGGAGTATCTGAATCATTGCGTAATTGTCTCTGTTTTGATACTGAAATCGAATCCATCTACCTTTTCGGTGACTTCGAGGTTAACACCGAAAGAGATAAGTTCGAATATCACCCCCACGATTATATCGCATATACCGGCTCTTTCTCCATAAAGAAATCAGAAGGCGGTATAGATCTTGCTAACATTACAGAAAGCGGATATCCTTTCCTTACAGGTAGTATTGTGCTTGAAGCCGAATATACCGGCGGCGGCAAAGAGCTTTGGCTTAAAGGTTCATATGTATGCGCCGATATTTATGTCAATGGAGTGCTCCACAACAAACTCCTATTCAATCAGCATTGCACGCTTAACACGATCAACATAGGTGATAAGATCACTGTGAGACTTTACACATCCAATCTCAATCTTTTGGGTGTTCACCACCATATTGATATTGAAGTGATTTCATCTCCCGATACATTCTCTCTTGAAAAACAGTGGGACGGTGACAAGTGTGCACTGTTTACCGACAGATATGCACTTAAGAAATTTGGAATTTACAAGGAATGATAATGAATCAGTATTTAGTTTCTGCCCTGACATCAATTATTGACGCTAAGGGTGAATGTGTAATTGACAACAAAGATGTATTTATGAATATCTTCACAGCCAGCACAAAAGGCTGTGAAGATATCACCTCCGTAATAGAACTTGCACTGGCCAGCGGTGCTGTTATGATAATCGCACAAGCAAAAAATGATGATAACGAAGGACAGGAAAACGCAACAAAGATTGCAATTGAAATTTTGATGTCGGAAGGTGTCGATAAAAATCTGGCAATCGACGTTGCAAACGCCTTTGGCGTTGCCTTCGGTTTTTCATACGGCAAAGAAAAAACAGAAGCACAGCTATTAGATGATGCATATGCGCATATAACCAAGCAGGAATACGAAGAAGCAATCAAGCTGGTTAAATACCTAATGACAAAGGGTAACAGCGGTGCATATCTGCTGATGGGTGAACTTCATTACAACGGCATCGGAACACCCAAGTCATATAAAAAAGCAATCGAATGTTTTGAAAAAGCTGCGAATGGTGACGCATATTCAAAGTTAGCTGTTATGTATGCATACGGTTACGGCTGCGACAAGTGCTTCTCGAAAGCAATGGAATATTGGAATATGGGTGCTACACTCGGTAACAGCGTATGCGAATATCAGCTTGCTATGGTGTATTTAAACGGTATATCCGGTGTAAACAAGGATATAGCGAAAGCTGCAGCATATATCAAATCCGCCGCAAGCAAGGGGTTCGCTCCCGCTACCAAAGCATTGGCAGCTCTGCCTAAAGAGTACACAGAAAAAACAGAGTCGGATATCATCAAGCTTGAAAAAAAAGCCGTACAAGGTGATATAAAGGCTATCTACACACTTGCCAATTGTTATTTTAAGGGTGACGGAGTTCCTCAAAGTAAAACTAAGGCAGTTGACCTTTATATAGATGCGGCAAAAAAAGACCACCTCCCTTCACAGCTTTCTCTCATTACCCGTTATACGATGGATAAGGATATCCCAAAAGCTTGGAGTGTAGCTGAATACTGGTACAATAAAGCCTCTGTTAATAAGCCCAAATTAAGTGCTATACACACCGAGCTTGTAAAAGGCGAGGAGTTATATAACGCAATTCCCAAAAACGCAAAAAACAAGCGAGAACGTTACGAGGAAGCAGGAAAACTCGGATATATTCCGGCTTATACCGCAATAGCAAAGATGTACCGTGGCGGCGAAAAGGCTCTACCTTGGCTTACACTTTCGGCAGAAGCGGGGGATATCGAGGCACTTGAGCTCATACTTAAGCGTGACGATATTGACAAGAGCAAATATCAACCGATATATGAATACGTAAAAGATATTATGGAAAAATGCAGCATTTGATTGCTGCATTTTTCTCTTTTAAGTTGCCTTAAGGAAATCTTAAGTATTTTGATACTATTTTCTTAATCATAATTATTTATAATTATATC
>JAZNKU010000302.1:0-6028 GCA_045578685.1 Eubacteriales bacterium | reverse complement strand
TTATGTATTTTATTTTTGGAGAGATAAAAATGTCAAAAACCTTTATTCCCGAGGGATATAAGTCTACTCTCGGACTTTACGATACCCAGTCGGCAATCGGCCACATCAAGAGAAGCTTTGAGGACAAGCTCTGCGTTGCCCTGAATCTCAAGCGTGTTTCCGCGCCCCTTTTCGTTGACCCCGCAAAGGGTCTTAACGATAACCTCAACGGCGTTGAGCGTCCCGTTATCTTTGACGTCAGAGCCGCGGGACACGACGCGGAGATAGTTCACTCTCTTGCAAAGTGGAAGAGACTGGCGCTTAAGAGATATGAATTCAAGGTAGGCAAGGGCCTGTATACAGATATGAACGCAATCCGCCGTGACGAGGATCTTGACAACCTTCATTCGGTATACGTGGATCAGTGGGACTGGGAAAAGGTCATCACCCGTGAGGACAGAACCCTTGATTTCCTCAAGTCCACCGTTACGAAGATAGTCAAGGCTATACTCTACACCCTTGACGAGGTCAAGTATAAGTTCCCCGAGGTAGATGTTGAGCTTTGTCCCAACATTTCCTTTGTTACCACCCAGGAGCTTGAGGATATGTATCCCGAAATGACGGGTAAGGAAAGAGAAAACGCGTATCTTCGTGAGCACAAGACCGCCTGCATTATGCAGATCGGTGATAAGCTCAGATCGGGTGAGCGTCATGACGGCAGAGCACCCGACTATGACGACTGGGCGCTTAACTGCGATATAATGTTCTACAACGAGGTGCTTGACTGTGCCTTTGAGATATCCTCTATGGGTATCCGTGTAGATGAAAAATCCCTGCGTGAGCAGCTTACAAAAGCAGGCTGTGAGGACAGAGCAGAGCTTATGTTCCATAAGATGCTTTTAAACGGTGAATTACCCCTTACCATGGGCGGCGGTATCGGTCAGTCAAGACTCTGTATGCTGCTGTTGGGAAAAGCTCATATCGGTGAGGTACAGGTTTCTCTCTGGGATCAGTACACGGTCGATGAATGTGAAAAGGCAGGTGTAATACTGTTATGATATATAAGAGAATTACTTTTTCGGACACCGCATATCTTGATTGCTATATCCACGAGACCTATCAGTGGGATATCGTAGGCAAGGTGAATAAGTGCCACCCCGCCATACTTATTTGTCCCGGCGGCGGATTTAACGACATAAGCTGCTCCGAGGCAGAGCCTGTGGCTCTTACATTCCTCGGTCAGGGCTTTTCCTGCTTTGTGCTTACATATACAACAGGTGACGCCTGCTCCTGGAAGACAGCTACCACCGAGATGATGTGGGCTATCAAGACCGTAAGAGATAACGCTAAGGAATGGAACATCAATCCCGATGCCTTAGCAGTTATGGGCTTCTCTGCAGGCGGTACGATGGGAGCTATTGCCGCTACCCAGTGGAACAAGACAGAGGAGGGCGAGTACCTTCGTCCCAATGCCTGCGTGCTTGCATACGGTGACTATGACCTTGCGCCTATCGTTCGTGAGGACACCCCCACCCCCGAGGAATTAGGCATGCCTAAAACTGAAGGTAAGCCCGAGTATTATATAGTCAATGCTATAGACAAGGACACCCCTCCTTGCTTTATCTGGCATACACGCCGTGATTCTGCGGTTCCTACCTGGCACTCTATAGACTTTGCCTACCGTCTTGACGATTTTGATATCGACTACGAATTCCATCTCTGGGACTTCTGCGATCACGGTATGACGGTGTTTAACCGTAACACCGACAGCGACAATTACGATTCAAGAACCCACAGAAATGTCGGAAAATGGGTAGAGATGTGTTCACTTTGGTTGATGAACAGATTCGGCTATTAAAATGCAAAATGCACAATGCAAAATGCAAAATTGATGTTGATTTCCGTGCTTCGGCACGGAAATCTTCTTTTATATTGAAAAGAAGATAATTATATGATAAAATATTTTTAGAAAGGGGATGAAGATATGAAAAAAACATTGGTTATTTTAATTGCGGTCTTATCCGTTTTTATGATATTTAGCTTTGCCGTTTCGGCAGAGGAACCGTCGGTAGATACCTACGGTGTTAAAATAACCGTAAACGGACTTACCGATGCCAGAGATTTCTTTATAGCCAAGGGTGAATTTGACAGCTATAAAGAAATAAAAACCAACGGCTATATCGTCCGTGTAACCGAAAACAAGATAGCGGATAAATATAGTTATACCTATACCGTTTCATCTTCCGGTATGCATACCGTTCTTGTGCGATATAAGGACGGCAGAGAATATGTTTTTCATAAGGAGCTTACTGTCGACGAGCCTGAATTTATCACCAACGGCTTACAGGTAACGGTGGGTAATATCCCCGATGTCAAGGTGATACGTACCGCTTACGGCGAGTATTCGACCCCCGGTGAGACCAAGCGTGTCGAGGGTTCAAGGAGCTATTCGAGTAAAGCTGACATCAAAGGACAGGAAAGCTACAAGCTCCAGTACCGCAAGGAGGGAACGGTTACTATAGCCGTAGAATACAACAACGGCTATATCAAGGTTTTCCACTACAACGTACAGAAAAAGACACCTGCCGTAGAGCAGCAGGGTAACACTGTCAGCTTCGGCAATCTCGACGGTCTTGTAATGATCCGTTATGCTATGGGCGAGTATTCCTCTTCTTCCGAGATAAAAGCGGCAGGGGGCAAGGTCATAAAGCCCGGTGCCATAGCTGACGGGGTGATAACCGTATCCGATCTTGCGGACGGTGTATATACCTTCTCGGTACAGTATGACGATGAATCTTATAACTACTATACAATAAAAATTGAGAACTTACCCGGCAGAATAGTCTGTTGGGGCGACTCTCTTACCCACAGCGTACTTACCGGCTTTAAGGATCTTGCCGAGTTTTCCTATCCCAGAAGACTGTCACAGCTTAGCGGTATGGAGGTCAAAAATTACGGCATAGGAGCAGAGAGGGCAGAGCATATCGCAAGACGTCAGGGGGGACTTGTCCTCGGAGTCAAGCCTGTTACCATACCTGCAAGCACCACCCCCGTAGCTATAGAACTGGTATCCGATCTTAAAGGAACATCCGCAGGTGTTGCCAGATGGGGACTTGCGGGGATAAACCCCGTTATCATCGGCGGAGTGGAGGGACAGATAAGCATAAACGGAAATACAGTCTATTTCACCCGCAGCGAGGCGGGAGAGGCTGTGACCGTCAAGGGTATTTCCACGGTGTATACCTTTGCTATGCTGGACAAGAGAGAAAATGACATAATGGTAGTCTGGGCGGGACATAACAACGATTATGTAAACGGTCAGGGTCATATGCTCATAGATACCATAGATAAGATGATAAAATACCACGGAAGTGACAGATACGTTGTTGTCGGTATGACTGCAGAGCGCAGAGCTCCTGCATACAAGGATATCAATGCGGCGCTCAAGGAGCATTACGGTGACAAGTTTGTTGATGCTCAGCCCTATCTTGCCGATCCCGCAAGACTGACCGAGCTTGGAATTACTCCTACTGCAAAGGATCTTGAGTATCTTTCCAAGGGCTGGACTCCTCCCTCACTTCTTGCGGCAGATGATCTTCATCTCAATCAGGAAGGCTATGATATTATAGCTGAGCTTGTGTATGAGAAGATAGTTGAGCTTGGATATCCTCTCTATCCCATTGATAAAACGAACAAGCAATATACCCTTACCCTTGACATGGGCGATGGTAACAAGCTCGAATACGGCATCAATACGGGAGACCACTATTATGACGTGATCCCCGAGTGTCCAATCCCCGAAAGAGAAGGATACCGATTCTTAGGTTGGACCAACGAATACGGCAATACCTTGAGTTTTATTGAATACGTACACGATACCTATACTTACAGATGCGATACTACCTTCACCGCAAAGTGGGAAAAGAAGGCAGACGAGGTGTATTATTCAATAAACTTTGATCCTGCGGGCGGAGTAATGGACGAGGGCTGTGCTACCTCGTATCCGATACGAAACGGCGAATATTACTATCAGGCAATACAAAAGTACCCCACCGCCACAAAGGAGGGTTACACCTTCGGCGGCTGGTATATAGCCGAATACGGCTATACTTTGACACCTCAGAGCTTCTATTATGATTATTATGCAATCTTTAAGGACTGCACCTTTACTGCGATATGGAATAAGAATTAGATGTGAAAATGTGAATTTTCTATAAAAACCTTGACAATTAAGGTCTTTTACTGTATAATCATATGACACGTGGTTTTTTTCAAACTAAGGAAGGAGGAGACCGTAAATGCTTAGAACTTATCAGCCTAAGAAGCACAAGAGAAAGAAGGAGCACGGCTTCAGAAAGAGAATGGCTACCGCTAACGGTAGAAAGGTCCTCAAGAGAAGACGCGCTAAGGGCAGAGCAAGATTAACTTATTAATCTACACTAATAATTTCCGTTACAGAGAGCCGTTTTACATGGCTCTCTGTGCGGTATACGGGTGCAAACTATGAAATATGTTGCAATCGGCGAAAACCATCTTTACTCCAAGGCATACGCCAAGGGTAAAAAGCATGTGGGACGCTTAGCCGCAGTTTATATATTGCCCGACCTTGCCGCGCGGAAGCTCCAGAAGGCACATCCGCAAAAAATCAAGATCAACCGCATAGGACTGACCGTTTCAAAGAAGCTGGGCTCTGCCGTCGTCCGTAATCGCACCAAGCGTATTATCAGAGAGGCGTACCGAGCAGTAGACCGTGAACGCAGTGTGAAGTGCGGTTTTTTAATTGTCATAGTGGCAAGAGGGGCAGCGACCGAAGCTAAGTCCTACCATATGAAAAAAGAATTGGAAAAGGCTCTTGAACGCCTTGGTATGCTGACACAATGAAGCATATATTTATTGCTATAGTCAAGTTTTACCGCAAGTTCATATCACCACTAAAAAAACCATGCTGCAGATTTACACCGACCTGCTCTCAGTACGCGATAGAGGCGTTTGAGGAATGGGGAGCAGTCGTGGGATTAGGGCTCAGCATATGGCGAATACTGAGATGCAACCCTTTTTGCAAGGGTGGGTATGACCCTGTTCCAAAGAGAAATCGGCGGGCGAAAAAGTGATTTTGCCCTATATTAGAATTAATATACAGATCGTGTAATTCCTCACATTGAGAAATGCAAAATGCAAAATGTAAAATGTAAAATTAAGGATGCTTTTCTGCGAAAAGCTTCATTAATTTGTAAAGTAGTTCTCAATATAAATATCAATAGCAAAAAGGAAATTTGTATTAAAATGAACAAATTTAACTTAAACAAAAAGAGCATGGTGCGTATAATAGCCGTTATGGCTATGGTCCTGCTTCTCGGTATTACCCTTATGGGTTGTATGGCACAGCCTGTAGTACAGGGTTCCGAGGCGGCAGTTGAGACCTACACGCCCCAGAACGGCCTTTGGGAGAAGATAGCGATCCCCTTCGGATGGATAATCCGTGTATGCTACAATCTTATTCCCAATTACGCAGTAAGCTTGCTTATCTTTGCTGTTGTAATGAAGGTTATTCTTTTCCCCTTCGGCATCAAGCAGCAGAAGAATTCCATGAAGCAGGCATCCCTTCGTCCCAAGGAAATGGCTATCCGTAAGAAGTACGCAGGCCGTGAGGACAAGGCGACTCAGCAGAAGGTACAGCAGGAGATCATGGATCTCTACCAGAAGGAGAACTTCAATCCCATGGGCGGTTGTCTGCCTCTGCTTCTTCAGTTCCCTATACTCCTTGCACTCTTCAGCGTTATCCGTAACCCCCTCAGATATATCACGGGTCTTACCGTGTCCGAGATCGGTGCTATCGGTAACAGACTTATAAGCGAGGGCGTAGGTACCGTCAAGAAGTTTGCAACCGGCGACCTTGAGATCCTTAAGCTTATCAAGGATAAGGAAAACTTTGAGCTTATCGCAGATATCGTTCCCGACAAGCTTGGTGCAGTTTCGGATCTGCCCAACCTTACCATCTTCGGCGGACTCGATCTTTCCGCAACTCCCGAGCTTAAATTCAATATTCTCA
>JAZNKU010000301.1:0-2501 GCA_045578685.1 Eubacteriales bacterium | reverse complement strand
CTGTATCAGATCGGTGAGCTGTTCCTTGACTGTGCTGTTGACAGAAGTAAGGAGAAAATATCCGCGCTGATGGATATATACCCTGAGTATGCGGTGGTTATCCGTGACGGTAAGGTAGTGCGTTGTGAGCCCCGTGAGGTAACGGTAGGAGAGACGGTGATCATTCGTCCCGGAGAGAGAGTTCCGCTTGACGGCAGAGTTGTTGAAGGTAGCTGCTCTCTTGACACCTCCTCTGTTACGGGAGAATCTGTTCCCCGTGATATATCCGAAGGTGATACGATTTTTTCCGGCGGTGTTGTTCTTACCGGAATGGTGAAGGCAGAGGTTACGGCAGAATATGAAAGCTCTACGGTCGCAAGAATCCTTGAGATGGTAGAGAACGCCACCGAAAAGAAAGCAAGGGTTGAAAGCTTTATTACCCGTTTTTCAAAGCTTTATACCCCTATAGTTGTTATCGCCGCCCTTCTGCTGGCACTCATACCCTCTTTTATTACGGGCGAGTGGAGCATCTGGACCCACAGAGCTCTTATCTTCCTCGTAGTGTCCTGCCCATGTGCGCTGGTGATAAGTATTCCGCTGAGCTTTTTCTGCGGAATCGGAGGAGCTGCGAGCAGAGGTATTCTCGTCAAGGGTTCTTGTTATATGGAGCAGCTCGCAAAGGCTGAGGCTGTGGTTTTTGACAAAACCGGAACCTTGACATACGGCAGCTTTGATGTTATTGAAATATCTTCCGGCATCGACAAGGATGAGCTTATCAGACTTGCGGCTATCGCAGAGCAGGGTTCAAATCACCCTGTAGCGGCGTCTGTCAAAGCACTTTACAAAGGTCCTGTTGAAATGCCGAAAAAGTCAGAGGTGGTCGCAGGTAAGGGTGTTATATCCGATTCTGTTGCCTGCGGAAACTACTCATTTATGAAGCAACTTGGTGTAAGGTGTGAAAAGGCCGTAGCGTCGGGAAGCGTTGTGTATGTCGCACGGGACGGAGAATATCTCGGTCACATCGTGATCGCGGACCGTATCAGGGCGAACTCTGTGGCGGCGGTAGAGGATCTTCATTCTCTTGGTGTATTCACCGTTATGCTTACGGGCGATAATATGGCGGCAGCAAGAGCTGTAGCTGATGTGCTTGAAATAGATGAAGTTCATGCTGATCTTCTTCCCGATACCAAGGTGTCTAAGCTGGAGGAGATCTCGGAGTCGGTAGGCTTTGATTCCACGGTGTGTTACGTGGGTGACGGAATCAACGATGTTCCTGTTATTGCAACCGCAGAGGTGGGTATAGCTATGGGCGGTATCGGTTCGGATGCGGCAATTGAGGCGGCTGATGTTGTTATTATGGACGACGATCCCCAAAAGGTAGCAGAGGCCGTATTCCTCTCTCAGCGTACAGTAAGAGTGGCTAAACAGAATGTAGCTCTTTCACTTATTGTAAAAGGAATAATCCTTCTGCTCGGTGCCCTCGGTATTGCAGGAATGTGGGCGGCGGTGTTTGCCGATGTGGGTGTTAGTATTATCGCTACGCTTAACGCCCTCAGATGTATGAGAGTGAGATCCTCCGACACCGTGACCGTAGAGGCTCTTCCACCCATAACAGAGTAAATATTTAATTCAGGATGCAGAAATTAAGAAGCTTTTTGTCCGTAAGGTCAAAAAGCTTCTTTATCTATTCGACGGGACGGTAGTTGGGTCATTTTTACTATGTGAAAATATTGTCCCGTAAGTATATTGTATCGTCCAATGGTACACAAAATCCCCTGTCTTACAAGCTGAGGAACAGGCGAAGGCTCTGATAGAGAATTATATAATACAGATTGGTGAACTGTCGGGTACGGAATATACCGTTAAGTGGAAAACTGTGGATATAAAAGCCGAAGAATAAAAATATTAAAGGTTTTTGGGAAAAATGTATTTATAAAGTCGAACGGTAAAACAGAGATAGTGGTAAAATACCACTATTTCTGTTTTGTATATTGTCATGGTATGACGGCTGAAATAAGATTAATGTCCGAATATAGCTGTTATAAAAATGCGGGGTAAAAGAAAAATAGTGGTAAAATACCACTATCTTTCGAAGGGGTATCCGAGGTTGTATGTTGGTGATCTGAATAACCGAAAATATAAGATTGTATGATTTAAACCTCGAACAATAAGAACATGAGATAGTGGTAAAATACCACTATCTCGAAAAAGAATCCGTATCATATACAGTGTGTAACCTTGACAAAATTACCGAAAGCGGTATAATAGATAGTGGTAAAATACCACTCAGACTGTCGAAAAAGTCGGTCGGACGTGTGAAAAGAAATATTTACACAGTATATTTCTCCCACAATTGCCGGATTTGAGTTTTTTATCAACTCTCCCATTGAAGTCTGATAAGCATTCAAGGACGGCATAAACATCGAGTTTATACCGTCCTTTCACACTTTCCCGCCAAATCGTCTCTACCGTACTTAGTACGCCGAACAGATACGTGCCGCCAGTGGCGGATGAAACGTATC
>JAZNKU010000300.1:0-3068 GCA_045578685.1 Eubacteriales bacterium | reverse complement strand
TCCTCACTCCCGAACAGCTCTCCGAAATGAGCTACGAGGAGATAAACGAGGTCCTTCGCCGAGAGATGAGCTATAACGAATATGATTATCAGCTCGAGACCCGGCAGCATATCACCGACGCCGACCGCGCAGAGGGCTTACATAAGGTGCTTTATCAGTGTCCTCACTGCATGACCGAGTCAAAAATGTCAACCAATGGCTCTACTCTTCGCTGTGAAGCCTGCGGTAAGGAATGGGAGCTTACTACCCTCGGCAGACTGGTAGCAAAGGACGGCAATACCGAGTTTGCCACTCCCCCCGAATGGTACGAATGGCAGAGAGCCAATGTCCGAGCACAGATAGAAGCAGGCGAATATTCCTTTGAGGATGAGGTGAATGTATATTCCCTGCCCCATCCTGCAAAATTCCAAAATCTCGGTAAGGCAAGGCTTACCCACGATCCCAAAAACGGATTTATACTTACAGGGCATTATAACGGTGAAGAATACCGTATCCAGCGTAAGCCTCTCGGTATGTACGGAGTTCATATCGAATACGACTACTGCTACGTAAGACAGGCTGACTGTATAGATATCTCCACCGATAACGATTCCTTCTACTGCTACCCCGTAAAGGAAAACGTGGTAACGAAATTATCCCTCGCCACAGAGGAGATCTATAAATATCATCAAGAGGCACGTCTGGCACGGAAACGTGCTAAAATGCAGAATGCCGAGCAGGCTTGCGCTGCCGGTGGCAGATAAAGCAAGTCTGGGAGGACGGCAGACACCCATCGAGCGCGAGTGACTTTACGGAACGAAGCGAGAGATGTTGGTGTCAACGAGAAAAAATGCAAAATGCAAAATTAATGAGAAAAATAGTTGCGACAAAAAATCGCAACTGTTTTTTACTTATCATTGTATTAATGAAGTTAAATTGTTTTATGAATTTGCGTGGGATACCGACTAATACAATTTTATGGAATTTTTGACACCTTTGTGTCAAAAATCACCTCAATTTTGCATTTTGCATTTTTAATTTTGAATTATTTTCTTAAGTTCCTCCGTCATCTTCTCACCCAAGATCTTATGTCCTTCTCTTGTGGGGTGAGTGGTCATACCCTCGTTCCAGCCCGTGGTATCAATATAGTGTACCTTTCTGCCTGTTTCCTTGTTATAGTCCTCTACAACACAGGGGAAGGAGTCGGCATGATATCTGCCAAAGGGCTTCATACAGATAACGGTAGCCTCGGGGTGATGAGAGAAAATAATATCAATAAGTCTCTTGTACTCTCTCTCGTAGGTAGGCTTATCCGAGAAATGGTCGTTTGTGCCGTGGTTGATGAACACGTAGTCGGGGTGATGGGATATGGGCGCACCGTTAAAGCAATAGGGATAAGCCTCGGTGGCCTTGGGCACAGAGCCGCAGCCTGCCACGTTTACACCTACCGCACCGTAGCCCATAATGACAGGCTCAAGACCCAGAGCCTGTGCGGAGCGCCAAGCGTAGGTTGCGGTAGAGTCATCCTCGTATGCACGGTTAGGCTGGGGATCCTCGTCGGTTATTCTGTTTTCGTGGTCCACCTGAACGCCCTCGGTAATAGAGTCACCCACAAACTCGATGACCTTCTTTGTTCCCTTGGGAGCAACAAGTGCCTCGTCGGCCTCATACCCAACAAGAGAAACCTTGCCCTCGAGAGGCTGGTACCAGCGGTGCTGCATTTCAACTGCACCCTTGTAGATAACAGTAAGCTTATGCTCGCCCTCGGGAGTATTGATACGCAGATAAGGCATTGTGACCGACTCGGTCATAACGCCGTCGTCAAGACAGAGCCAGATATGAGGAGCGGAAGCACGGTTGTATTTGCAATCAAAATGGAGCTTGATATAATCTCCCTTAAAATATATCTCAAAGAACGATCCGCAGGCAGTAGCAGTACCCTCGTACCATCTACCAACGTATCTTATACTTTTGTCCTCTTTAGTAAAAAACATTATCCTAAAAACTCCTTTATTTTTTCTATCTGTGTAAGGGCGGCTTTCCTGCCCAGCTTGTAGCCTACGGTCAGCTTCTCCTTGTCCTTTTCTGTCCTGCCGATCGCCAGAGTTACCTCGGGTGCGATGACCAGCACCTTTCCCTCTTTTTCAAGCTCTGATATACGGTCAAGGGTGTTGTTGTAGGCTATATGTCTGTTCTTTAACACCTTTAAGAGCTCGGGATATTTGCGGTATCTGAGCTTCATTGCAGGATACATGCTGTCAGCCTTTTTGCGGTAGTCCCTTGCACGGGTAAGCACCACTATATTTTTGTCACAGCCGTGGGATATATTGAACTCGATGGGTATGGCATCGGCTATTCCTCCGTCAAGATAAGGCACGCCCTCTATCTCCACAAATCTTGAAACCAAGGGCAGAGAGCTTGAAGCTCTTATCCATTCAACCTCCCCGATAAGATCGTTTATACGCTGAAAGTGAGCCTTGCCGGTATTGCAGTCGGTGACGCCTACGTAGAACTCGGCGGGATTACGCTTAAACGCTTCGTTATCTATGGGAAATATCTTCTCGGGGATATCGTGGAACACAAATTGCTCGTCGAACATATCTCCGGTCTTTATGAGGTTTTGTATACTGCCGTATCGGGGGTCGTCTACACGGTCTCTGCCTACGGCTATTGCCCTGCCCCTCTGTCCGGTTAGAAAGCTACAGGCATGGCAAGCACCTGCCGATATGCCTGTAACGGTGTCAAAGGTGATCCCCTTTTCAAGAAAAACGTCTATAACACCGGCGCTAAAGCAACCTCTCAGGCCTCCGCCTTCAAACACAACTCCGTTCATTTGTCTATCTCCTTAAGTATACCTTTACATCCCTCAACAATATCTCTGTACACTCCCGAAAAATCTCCCGAATACCAGGGGTCCTCTACGTCCCCGCCTCGGTTGGTAAAGGACATAAGCTTTTTTACTTTATCATCGGGATCACCGTTAAGCATACGCTTGGCGTTACGGTAGTTGGCTGAATCCATCACCGCAAAGAGATCGTATTTATCGTAGTCGTCAGCACATAGCTGCACCGCACGCTTACCCTCACAGC
>JAZNKU010000299.1:0-5171 GCA_045578685.1 Eubacteriales bacterium | reverse complement strand
AGGATTTTTTTAAAAAAGTGAAAAAAACACTTGACAAATGATAAAAGTCATGATATACTAATTAAGCTTTGACGGAAGCATAGCTCAGTTGGGAGAGCACCTGCCTTACAAGCAGGGGGTCATAGGTTCGAGCCCTATTGTTCCCACCAAAATTCCCTTGACTTCGGTTGAGGGGTGAGGGATGGAATACCGTCCTTCGCTATGGCCTGGTAGCTCAGTTGGTTAGAGCGCTAGCCTGTCACGCTAGAGGTCGAGGGTTCGAGCCCCTTCCGGGTCGCCATAAAGCATTTGTCGGTAACAACCGACAATATGCCTCTGTAGCTCAGTTGGTAGAGCAGAGGACTGAAAATCCTCGTGTCGTTGGTTCGATTCCGACCGGAGGCACCATATTCGCGGATTTAGCTCATTTGGTAGAGCGCGACCTTGCCAAGGTCGAGGTGGCGGGTACGAGACCCGTAATCCGCTCCAGCCTAATGGCTCGAGGGACAGAGCAATCTGTCCCTCAAATAATATGGCGACATAGCCAAGTGGTAAGGCAGAGGTCTGCAAAACCTTTATTCCTCGGTTCAAATCCGTGTGTCGCCTCCAACGCAAAGCACACCGAAAGGTGTGCTTTTTGCGTTGGAGCGACACCTCGGATTTGAAATGAAGCGCACCTGCGGTGCATGAAAAATGAAGCAGGACTTCGTCCAATGAAGCGAGCCTTCGGCTCACGGAGAATTAAAAGTGCGCTTCTCTTTATATTTTACAAAGTAAAATGCTTCGTTGACTTGAATGCAGATTTATGCTATAATAATACAAAACTAAAATATGGAGGCTTTATTATGTGGGAAGATGGTTATATAACATTTGAACTTTCAGAAGATGACTATAATATGTTGCACAATTCTTTTGCAAATGAGTTGTGTTCGTGGGTTTTGATAGAGGTATTAAAGGTTGCCGGAAAAAGATTAGAACAAATCGGCACTTATCCCGGAGTGCATTTTTTCTTAGAGTCGCCCAATAATCACCCTGAACTCAAAGGTGTTAGTATTCATATCGATCCTGTTTCAGAGAAAGAAGTGTTGTTAAATTGCATTGAGACAAGTGATCGCAATTTGGTTATTTCTCCTGAAGATGCAGTTGAGTTTATTTTGAATTTGTAAATGAGCTTGTAAGATTAATGTCCGGCTCGGATTGTGCTGTTATAAACAAAAATATAACGGATCAATAAAGAAAATTCGGCTGTTAGACAGGTTTTATTTTGAGTGTTGATCCCAAAAGAAAGCACCCAATAGGGTGCTTTTTGCTTTAGGTGCTGTTAGCGAGGAGAGAGCAGAGTGGAATATCTCAAAAAATCAAAAAACTTTCAAAAACCTATTGACAAACGTAATACTATCTGCTATAATATCGTCTGTTGCAAGTGCCAAGCACAGCAACAAGGGAAAATGTGGGAGCATAGCTCAGCTGGGAGAGCATCTGCCTTACAAGCAGAGGGTCATAGGTTCGAGCCCTATTGTTCCCACCACATTTGGCCTGGTAGCTCAGTTGGTTAGAGCGCTAGCCTGTCACGCTAGAGGTCGAGGGTTCGAGCCCCTTCCGGGTCGCCAATTTTTCCTTTTAAATAACCACCTGCGGATTTAGCTCATTTGGTAGAGCGCGACCTTGCCAAGGTCGAGGTGGCGGGTTCGAGACCCGTAATCCGCTCCAAAGCACTGCTTATGCAGTGCTTTTTTCATTATCATTTACCCTTGATGGAACGTATGAAGATTTTATATTATTGACAAATATGGTTTCTTGGTCTATAATAATAGTACAGATGCAAAAGGAGTCGTAATATGGAGCCTACCTTTGAAAACCGCTATGCACGAGATAAAGAAACAGCAAGGGAAATATCAGCAAGCATATATTTCAAAAGACCTGTAGCCTTAGCGGTACTTATCCTCTGCGGAATCTGCTTTGCCGTTAATCTGTTCAATCTTATTATGGGCTTTGACGCTTATATATACGGTCTTATCTTTCCGCCGGTATATTTGTTATTCTGGCTTTACTCTTATTTTATGTTCAAAAAATCTCTTGTCAAAAGAGATGCCGAAACCTTTAAGGGTGATGTTGTGATAACGACCGAGGTCTATGAGGATCACATAACCGTCACGGCATCTAACGGCTCGGTAGTAGAGCTTGATTATGATAAAATTAAGAAAATATCCTTGACTAAGAACTATATACTTATAATATCCAAGGCTCGTCTTATATACGTTTTGAAAAAGGACTCTTTTACTAAGGGCAGTTTTTCGGAATTTACCGAGTATATAAAAAGCAAAGGATTTAAGATCAAATAAAAATATATTATATATAAAGGAGACCCCTATGGCACTTTTCAAAAACAACCCCCAACAGACCAACGTTTCACCCAGACAGGCTTTGCAGATCAAGTATAACTCTGCCAGAGGTAACCTGCTTATGGTTATTTTATTTACCGTAGTTAACATTTTTCTGCTTGTAACCAACAGTAATTCTTATTTTCTTTTCTCTGCATTCGTTCCTTATATATTGGTAGAGAACGGCTGGTATTACACCGGCAAATATCCTACCGAGGCATACGGAGAATACTATTCGGAAATGACCTTTGCGGCAGACAGTTTGCTTTATGTTCTTGTAGCGGTAGCGGTGATCATACTTGCACTGTACCTCTTATGCTGGCTCTTTTCAAAGAAGCAGAGAGCGGGCTGGATCGTTGTAGCACTTGTGTTCTTTGCTCTTGATACCGTAGGCTATCTGTTATATGCATTTATGTACGGTATGCTCGATATGAGCTCTGTTATAGATATTCTTTTCCACGCGTGGGTAATATACTATCTCGTCGGCGGACTTGTAGCCCATGCCAAGCTCAAGAAGTTCCCCGAGGATGCAGAAGAATCCGATATACCCGAAGTAACCGAGGACGAAGAAAACGAATAACCTTAAACTTAAAGCACCCTCACGGGTGCTTTTTCTTGACATTGTCGGTTGTGATATGATAGAATGTACCTATATTAGATCTGATGGGAGAACAGGGATGTCTTATGATATTTATGAGCAGATAAGCTCTATGACACAAAAAATAATATCCGACGCCGAAGTGCTTAAGGCTAACGCCGAAGCAACGTTAAAAGAGCTTGACGCTATGTGCGGCGACCTGTATACAGAGCTTGGACTCCACGCTACCACAGATACTAAGGATGCTCTTGACGAGCTTATTCAATATCTGGACGGAGTGGTAGGGGTGCTGAATGATATTTTCGTCCCGAGCTTCAAAAGCGACCTTTCCATGGCGTTTATCGATTACAGGATGCTTGAAGCAGAACGCCTTTCCGTTATACAAACGTATTGTGTGAGAGCTGCGGAAGCTATTCAGGATATAACGAACAAGCTTCGTTGCAGATATGCCGATACCGAGCTTATCCCCGAGCTTGTTGAAGGGGTAATACAGCTGTGTGACCGATGCCTTATGCTGGCACAAATGTACGGCACAGCCGGAGCACGCATAGGATCTATACAGGATTTAAGCAAATCTGCCGGTGACTTAGGATGGAACAGCAGTAGCAGAGACAGCAGTGCTCCCGTCTCTGTCAAGGGCTCTGCAGGCACGGGCAAATCTGGCCTGCTTAAAAAGCTGGGCGACCTTTTCAAGGGTAAGGGTGACTCTGACAAGAACGCGGTCACACCCTCGGCTACACCTGCTCCGCCTGTGGCGGCATCCTACAGCGCTGCACCCGTAACCAATACTGCAAGCACCGTTAAGAACATATATGCCGACAGCGTTACCGATACCGATATACCTACGGTAGACAGGGTACAGTTCTCGGCGGTAGCGCCCAAGGGTGTAGAGCAGGGTAAGTACGTTCCCGTCAATATAGTTATGTACGAGGATGAGTTCAGAACTGTTGTAGAGGATATAATAGCATCCCACGATATGGGCGCAAAGGAATCTAAGAGCGGATATAAGAACGTTGAGCGAGGCTCGCGTATCAGGGTAGTTCTTACCTCTCCCGATATAACCGTAGACGACGATTGCCCCGAGCAGATATGGAGCGGCGGATACCTTGACTTTGAGTTTGCGGTGAAGATCCCGAAGGACTATGAGGATGAGCAGATATTGTTTACCGCATCCGTATATATAAACGATATTATAGCAACCAAGCTTAAGCTTATACTCGACTGCACCACGGGAGAGCAGAGCATCAAGGTGACCCGTAAGGATATCATGTCCGCCTTTATCTCCTATGCCAGCCACGACCGTTTCCGTGTGGCTACCCTTATACAGGGCATCAAGATGGCAAGACCTGATATGAACGTCTTCTTTGATATCGAGAGCCTGCGTTGCGGTCAGGACTGGGAGAGCGCACTTACCGAGGAGATAGACAGCCGCGACCTGCTTTATCTCTGTTGGTCAAGAGCGGCAAGCGCATCGGAATGGGTTGATAAGGAATGGAGATATGCCCTTGAGACCAAGGGTCCCGAGGCGATCGAGCCGCTGCCTATCGAGTCTCCGGACCTGTGTCCTCCTCCCGCAGAGCTGGTGGGCAAGCACTTTAACGACAGGATGCTTTATATCATCAAGGCTACCGAGCCGCCTGAACTCAGCCACCCCTGTCTTGTGCGCTTCAGCACAGGTGACGTTATGCCCTTAGATAAGGATATAACCGTTATAGGTAAGGATGCAGCAAGGGTAGACCTGTGTATCACAGGCAACGGAACGATCAGCCGTGAGCACTGCAGACTTGTACACCGTGACGGTAGTTATTATATAACAGACTGCTCATCGGTTAACGGAACCTATCTTAACGGACAGCGTTTGCAGCCGGGTGTAGAGACCGTGGCAGCCTCCGAGTCGGTTATAAGATTGGCAAACGATATATTTGAGATAGTATACTGAGGTAATATGACGTATATAGAATTTTTCAACAACACAGACTCCGAGAACATTATAACCTGTCGAGGAGCTGTACAAGCTCAATACAGTGGCAAGACGCTTTGGCGGACAGTACGGCAAGCGTGTGCTGGTAGCCACCACCCTTGATCTGATGAACGAGGACAAGGCTTGCTACCTTCGTCAGAGGGCAAAGGATATGGGTATCACCGTGATAGACGATATCAGTAAGCTTGATGACGGTGATATCGAGAACCGACTCAAGGCTCTTTGGTAAGCT
>JAZNKU010000298.1:0-7433 GCA_045578685.1 Eubacteriales bacterium | reverse complement strand
GAGGACAACAGTATCAAAAATCTGATATATTCAGAGGATTTCAGTATTGAATGCAATTTGGAGCATGCTGTGAACTCGGTTCATGATTGTATGGTGGACAGCCCAACGGTGCGTCTTGTCAGCTCGAGGAAGTTAAACTGTCGCTGCAAGGTATCTATTTGCACAAAATATTGTGCAGAAGAGGATGTGGGCACCTTCTATAGCGGTTGCGATATGCCTGAAGCCGAATTTACAACAGAAAAAATGTGTTCAGAATCTGATTATCTCTTAATGTGCGATGAAGAAGTATTTACTCAACATGCCAGTAGAGACATCGAACTTACATCATCGAAGGACGAGATCGCAAGTATAGTATATTGCCGTATAAACACATTTATCAGCGAACGTAAGGTATCTGACGGTAAGCTGTATTTGAGAGGGGATACCGTAACAGAGATCTTGTACGAAAATCATAACGGGGATTATGTAAAGCACAACGATCGAATTCCTTTTAATGACATAATGGAAATCGAGGATAATTCTACAGCACATTTGTGTGAAGTTAATGTCTCGGATGTTAAAGCTAAGGTGCGTAATAATTCCTTTGGAGAGATGAAAGTCATAGAGATGGATTATTCCTACTGCATAAAATGCAGAACCTATATTCAACGGTGTGCTGATCTGTTGACGGATGTATATTCAACCGAATACGATATGCAATGCAAAGAAGACTCTGTCAATGTACTCAAGCTTAATACTGCGTTTTCGGCCTCTTTTAGCTTCAGCCATCCTTGTCCATTTGATGATCTAGCCGATACCGAAATAATGGATATTGTAGATCATAATGTATCCGTGATTAATGTCAATATTAAACCTGAACCTCTTAATGGCAGGCTGATCATAACCGGAGAGCTCAAGTTCGATATTATTTATAAGGGTGGAGAATACGGCTGTGTTTCAATCGTTCGTCCTTATAAATACGAGAGAGAATATGACGGTAAGCCGGTTGATGTTTGCTGTGAGCACATCGTTAGAGCACAACCCGGTTTA
This sequence comes from Eubacteriales bacterium, assembly GCA_045578685.1. Lineage (GTDB taxonomy): Bacteria > Bacillota > Clostridia > Oscillospirales > CAG-272 > RGIG7300. The sequence goes on along the minus strand of JAZNKU010000298.1, from coordinate 6,404 downwards.
TGTACATTTGAAAAGGGCCGATTATTGTTGAATGCGGAAATATATTTCAATATGATGATAGCTGAATACACTGAATATAAATATATCAGTGAGGCTGTATTTTCAAGCTGCAGTTCGAATAATATCAGTCCCGTGATTATATATTATCCTGATAAATCCGATACATTATGGGATATCGCGAAGCGTTATAAAACGACCTGTAAGGATATAATAAGTGTAAATTCGCTTAGCAAAGATACCCTTGAAGGAGTTAAGGTGCTTTTATTGCCTAAGAAAAAACAAAGACCGGTATATAACACAATAATATAAAAGCACCCTTTCGGGTGCTTTTCAGCGTGTCGATAAACCTATCGACACGCTGTCAGGCTTCGAAAAAGGAAGTGGCGGTTTCCGTCAAATCGACTCGTCGGCGTACTAAGTACGGTAGAGACGATTTGGCGGAAAAGTGTGAAAGAACGGTATAAACTCGATGTTTATGCCGCCCTTGAGTGCTTATCGGACTTCAATGGGAGAGTTGATAAATACTCATTTCCGGCATTTGTGGGAGAAATATACTGTGTAAATATATCTTTTCACACGTTCGAACAGTCTGAAAAGCACCCTTTCGGGTGCTTTTATCAGTTATTTAATTGTGATTCAATGACTGCTTCGAGATCTTCGTATTCAAGGGCTTCAAAGAATATTTTTATAACGACACCGTTTTCATCAAGTATGACGGTATAGGGATATGTACCGCGTCCTCCGAGCATTGAGTAATAACCCTCTGATTCAAGATCGCAAGCGAAAACTATCTTACTTTCAGGGTAATGTCCTTCTATATAAGCGGGTGCAGTATCAGATACCATATTTGTATGTACAGCAATTACTGCTACATTATCAGCGTAATTTGCGGCTATCTGATCGAAATAGGGAAGTTCGTTAACGCATGGAGTACACCATGTTCCCCAAAAGTTTATAACCGTTATTTTTCCGGTTTCAATAGGGTTGACGGTTTTGTTCGTTATTGCTTCTGTGGTGATTATATTGAGTTCGGAACCGTAACACTTATCACCAAGCTCGTTTCCTTGTTCGAGCTGTTCTTGAGCGATGGGAGGATTTATGTTTTTGTTATCAGAATTCCAATAATAAATAACCGCTCCAACGAGTAATGCCAATAATATTACACATGAAATGATACGCGTGAACAGTCTTATTTTATTATGACCATTTACGGTTTCGGGCAAAGATTTTTTCGTGCATTTCCAAGAGATAGCATTCGTCGGACATACATCGACACACTCACCGCAGCTTATGCACTCTGCATCACCTACATGTTTGATATCCATTTTGCAATGTTTGATACAGCGGTTACAGTATGTACATTTATCAGAATCAACTTTAACACCAAATACTGAAATTTTATTAAATAAACCGTATAATGCACCGAGGGGACATATAAATCTGCAGAAGAGCCTGAATACAAATACACACCCAACTGATATGGCTACGAGGATCAAGAATTTCCAAGTGAAAAGAGGACCGAGCATCGAAAAGTAACTTTCGTTTACCTTGTTTGCCAAAAGTCCTATTCCGCCTTCGAGAGTTCCTGCAGGGCATATATATTTACAGAAAGCCGGTAGCGGGGTGTCACGAAATGCATACATTATCGGAACGATAAATACAAAAAATACAAGTATAAAATATTTGAAGAACGAGAGTATTCTTGTAATCGGCCCTTTTTTGATTTTTGGAGTTTTCATCTTGTAAAGCAACTCCTGGAAAAGACCGAAAGGACATAACCAACCGCAAATCATTCTTCCGAACAAGAAACAGTACAGAAGTAAGATGCCGCCAACATAGAACAGGGTACTTCTGTCAGCACTGAAAGATCCCTGCAATGAACCAAGCGGGCACGCGGTTACAGCACCCGGGCAGGAATAACAGTTAATGCCCGGCATACATACCTTTTTTGTATTGCCTTGATATATATTTCCCGTTGCAAAACCTTTATAATTTGCATTAAACAACAGTGCAGCGTAAAGCTGAATAAGCTTTCGCTTTGTAGGCTTTAGGGTTTTAAATTTATTGATAAGCTTACTCATGATTCTCCTTAACCAAGACCGATACATTCGGTACAAATGTTGATTGCTTTTGTTAATACATCAGCAGTTCCGCCTGATATTAAACCGTATATTATAACACCGACAGCTATGACTAAAATGAATATTTTGATGTATATATATACATTATTCTTAGTGTCTTTATGCATGGCGTTTTTGTCGGGAGCATCCTTTATCAACTCACGTATAATCTTTATTTCACGCTCTCTGCTTTTGTTGTTAACATATGTACAAACAATTGAATATACAAATGGAACGGCAATGCATATGCTGAATATCGTCATTGCGTTTATCATGGTTCCGTTTATATCGCTCTGGTGGTAGTTGTCTGGATTTAATGCGTAAACCGTAAAACAACCAAAGCCTGCAACAAGCAGAGTAACGAGTACCAAGCAATGAATTAGGCGAATCTTTCGCTCTTTCTTAAGCTCGTCGTTGTGGAAGCTTCTTATATCCTTTTTATGAAGGATAGCATTGATTATAAATGAATTATTCTTCGCTTTGGGCGTTTCGTCCCATATATTTCCGTAACAAATATTGTAGATAAATGTTATTGCAACTAACGAAATGCAGATGAATACAGGGATCGAAATTTCGCTGAATGCTTGTGCTACCACTTCTCTGGAATAGGGCTTATCTCCTGAATTATAAATTGATAGACATTGAATAATCATACATATGCCCGTGGCCAATATCGAAATACTCAGGAGTATTCCGAGGATCCTACCGATTTTCTTGGACATTATAATCCTCCGTTGTGTTATGATGTTTATATTATAACATCATATCTTTTAATTGTAAATATTGTTGAAATAATATTATAAAAATAAGTAAAGTTTGATTGGAACAACTTGTATTTTGTCAATATTTGTAGTATGATAACTTGAATATGTCTGTATATATATAAATTGAAGCATATTTAAGAAAACAAGGAGACTCTACAAACCAATGATGAAAAACAGGCTTGTAAAAACAATCAAAGGTATGCTTTCATACCTGATGGTGCTGTCCTTCCTTACGGGAAGTCTGACGGTCCCTGTGACCTTTGCTTCAAGCGCTGATTACACTGCTGCGTATGTCAATAAGCTTGATAATGTGAAGGTCGACTATTCTAACTACCTTAACGGCTCAGTAATGTTTGAGCTTCCGGAAGAAATTGATGACGATGAAGAAATATCGGTTATTGTTACTCTCGACAGAGTTGACATCATGGAAGCATACGATAACTCTAACAAGGTTATGAGCTTTGCTGATTACGCGACGGCAAGTGATGATGCCGCAGCGATAAGAAGAGATATAGCTGATGCCAAAGCTGATTTTCTTACCAAACTCGATGAAAAGGGTATATCCTACACCACCGGAGAAGATTACGATACTGTTCTCAGCGGTTTCGAACTTCTCATCAAAGCAAGTGATTTTAACAAAACAGCTAAGACTCTTTCCAAGGGTATGGACATTATCGTCGGAGAGGTTTATGAGGCTGAAAAAACAGAGCTTGTTGAAAACGAAGTTAACGTTTATGAAACCGGTATATTCGACAGCTCGAATTCCGGTTATGACGGTACGGGAATGGTTGTTGCCGTTCTTGACACAGGTCTCGATTACAATCACACAGCTTTCTCTACCGAAAACTTCACATCAGAGAACCTCGGTCTTACATATGATGATGTATCCAAGGTTGTCGATGATACAAAGGCAAGTGAACTTCTCGATGGTCTTAGTGCATCAGACGTTTACATCAGCAAAAAGGTTCCTTACGGATTTGACTATGCTGACAATGATCCGGATTGTTATTCGACCCACAATAACCATGGTACACATGTGTCGGGTATTATCGTTGGCAACGATGATACCATAAGAGGTGTTGCTCCCAACGCACAGCTCGTATCAATGAAAATTTTCTCCGATGTTGAGGATTCTTCCAGGACTGCATGGATACTTTCTGCTCTTGAGGACTGTGTTGTGCTCGGCGTCGATGTAATCAATATGTCTATCGGTACAGCCTGCGGCTTCAGCCGTGAGACTGACGAAGAGTCTGTCGGCGGTATATTCGATAAGATCCGAGATGCAGGTATAAATATGATCGTTGCCGCATCCAACAGCTACAGTTCCGCGTACGGCTCTGAGGCCAACGGTAACCTGGCTCTTACTTCGAACCCCGATACAGGCACTGTGGGTTCACCTTCTACATACGAGGGTGTAATGTCTGTTGCTTCTATCAGCGGTACAGAAACTCCTTATCTTAAATATAATGACACTATCATATATTTCACTGAGTCCTCAAATGCAGCCGGCGAGGAAAATAACTTTTTCGAAGAGCTTCTCGATGACAAGGATTCTTTTAAGATTGATTATGTACTTATCCCGGGTGTCGGTAGATCAGCTGACTACACCGGTCTTAATGTAAAGGGTAAAATCGCTCTCGTGCGCCGCGGTCAAAACACCTTTGAAGAAAAGGCTATGATTGCACAGGAGCAGGGTGCTGCAGGTATTATCATTTACAACAATGTATCCGGTGACATCAAGATGAATGTCGGTGAAGCCAAGATCGCGGTTTGTTCTATTTCACAGAACGATGGTGAGCTTCTCGCAAAGAAGGACAAGGGTACGCTTAAGCTCAGCAAGAGTCAGACATCAGGTCCCTTCATTTCCGACTTTTCTTCTTGGGGACCCAGTCCCAATCTTGAGCTCAAGCCCGAGATCACCGCTCACGGCGGTAGTATTCTTTCCGCTATAACTGGTGGAAGCTACGACCGTATCTCCGGTACATCAATGGCATGTCCTAACCTCGCAGGTGTAGTTGTTCTTCTCAGACAGTATGTTGTTGAGAACTTCCCGGATATTGCAGATGATGAGCAGAAGATCAATATCATGGTTAATACACTTATGATGTCAACTGCAGATATTGCTCTTGGCAAGAACGGACTTCCTTACTCTGTCAGAAAGCAGGGCGCCGGTCTCGCAAATCTTACCAGCTCCGTCACAACACCCGCTACCATTACCACAAAAGACGCTGAAGGTAATGTAATGGATAAGGCTAAGATCCAACTAGGCGACGATCCCGATCGTAAAGGCAAATATGAACTTACCTTCACGGTACACAACTTTGGTGATAAAAAGTTAACATACGATGTTGATGCTATTGTTATGACCGAGGGTGTAAGCGAAACCAAGACAAATGCAGGCGAAACCACTATTACCGAAGAATCATTTATTCTTGACGGTGCATCCTTTGAAGTGACAAAGGTTGACGGCGGCAAACATAACGGCAATAAGATCAAAATCGGTGCCGGCAAGCAGGCCACCGTTACCGCTAAGCTTAAGCTTTCAAAGGAAGATAAGAAGTATCTTAATGATTCTTTTGAGAACGGTATGTATGTCGAAGGCTTTGTTACTCTGAAGGCTAAGTCCGGTACGAAAATCGACCTTAATGTTCCTTATCTCGCTTTCTTTGGTGATTGGACCGAGGCACCTCTCTTTGACCTCACTTATTATGAAACCAATGCGGACGAGTTAGATGACGGTATAGACGTTGAAGATAAGGTTATGGCAGATGCATACGCATCAAGACCTGTCGGCGGTGTAAGTGACGACTATGTAAGTTATCTCGGATCCTATTACTTCCTTCAGGATCCTGATGATATGGTTATCGCTGCAAATCCCGATCATGTTGCACTTTCCAATCAGATCGGTACTATTCATTCACTTCGTTATGTTTGGGCGGGTATGCTCAGAAATGCGGCAAAGATAGATATTTCTATCACGGATAATATTACCGGAGAGATTATATATGAAAAGGAAGAAAATGATATCCGTAAGTCATACAGTGACGGCGGTGCCATGATCTATCCCGCAAACGTAGAGATAGAGTTTGACACTATTGACTATAGTCTTGAGAATAATAGCGAATACACAGTAAAGTTAGTTGGTTCTCTTGATTACGCAGACGGAGGTCTTGATACCAATAAATCAAACGTATTTGAATTTCCTCTGGTTGCTGATTTTGAGGCACCTACAATATCTAAAGTTGAATACAGCTATAAATACGATAAAACTTTAGAAAAGAATCGTCTTTATGCTGATGTTTATATCTATGATAACCACTATACAATGGCTTCTCAGCTTGGCTATGTAACCGAAGGTAAGGATGAGAACGACAATGTGATTCCTGAGATGAAGGCCTTTGAGCAGTACATGACCCCTGTATATTCTGAAAAGAACAGTACAACCAAGGTTACATACGAGCTCACCGACTATCTCTATGATATTAAGAATTTCGCAACCGAGAAGAACTCATTTGTTATT
>JAZNKU010000297.1:0-1596 GCA_045578685.1 Eubacteriales bacterium | reverse complement strand
AAGAAAAAAGAAAAGAAAACAGAAAAAGCTCCTGAAGCTCCTGTTGCAGAACCTGCACCGGTTGTCGAAGAAGAGGTGTATGAAGAGGATGACAGCGAAATTATTGCAGTTATCTCTGCCGCTATTGCCGCATACGGCGAGCAGGACGGCAAGACCTACGCCATCAAGAAGATAAAGCGCAGTGAAAAACAGCCCAGATCAAGCTGGGGTACTGCAGGCGTAATCGACAACACACGCCCTTTCTGATACGGCTTCAACATAAATTTTAAAGGAGAACACAATGGAAATCATCGAAGTATTTCTTAACACCCTGAAAGAACTCTGGTTCAATTCAGGCTTCTGTAATATATCATGGCAGCAAGGTCTTATGCTTGCAGTATCATTCTTACTTATGTATCTTGCTATAGTAAGACAGTTTGAACCTTTACTGCTTTTACCTATCGCTTTTGGTATGATGCTTACAAACATCCCCGGCTCAGGTGTATTCCACCCCGAATTCTTTATGACCGAAGAAGTTGCTCTTAACGGTGTAAATTACGGCGAGGTATTACATCACGGCGGTCTGCTCGATATTATCTATATCGGCGTTAAAACGCAGATATTCCCGCCCCTTATCTTCCTCGGCATCGGCTGTATGACAGACTTCGGTCCCCTTATCGCAAACCCCAAGAGCTTACTGCTCGGTGCGGCAGCTCAGGCAGGTATCTTCTTAACCTTCCTCGGAGCTTGCTTCTTAAGCTTTACTGGCATCCCTGAAATCTCCTTCTCCTTCAAGGAGGCGGCTTCTATTGGTATCATCGGTGGTGCTGATGGTCCTACAGCGATATTCTTAACATCAAAGCTTGCTCCTCAGCTTATGGGCTCTATTGCCGTTGCGGCGTACTCATATATGGCACTGGTACCTATTATCCAGCCTCCTATAATGAAGCTGCTCACAACAAAGAAGGAACGTCTTGTAAAGATGGACAGCCTTCGTCCTGTTACAAAGAAAGAAAAGATTATATTCCCTATCGCAGTAACACTTATCGTTGCATTCGTTATTCCTGACGCTACTCCCCTTGTTGGTATGCTGATGCTCGGTAACTTATTCCGTGAGAGCGGAGTTGTTGACAGACTTGTAAAGACAGCCTCCAACGAGCTTATGAATATCGTTACTATCCTTTTAGGTACAGTAGTTGGTGCTACTGCAACAGCCGAAAACTTCCTCAGCTTAAAGACTATCATCATCGTCGTTCTCGGTCTGCTTGCATTCTGTGTTGGTACAGCAATGGGCGTACTCTTCGGTAAGCTGATGTATATTGTTACAAAGGGTAAGGTAAACCCCCTCATCGGCTCTGCAGGCGTATCCGCAGTACCTATGGCGGCAAGAGTTTCCCAGGCAGTCGGTTCAAAGGAAAACCCCTCAAACTTCCTTTTAATGCACGCTATGGGACCTAATGTAGCAGGTGTTATCGGTTCTGCCGTTGCGGCAGGCGTACTGCTGAATATATTCGGTTAATGTTAATAAAATAAATCAAGGCAGAAGTTTTGCTTCTGCCTTTCAGACTGAAGACAAACTCACGCACCGCAAAAATGCTGGTAACTTGTAACGAATTT
>JAZNKU010000296.1:0-2448 GCA_045578685.1 Eubacteriales bacterium | reverse complement strand
CGCTCTTACAAAGCCTAGTAAAAACTCTTCGGTAAGCTCTGTATCAAAGTCACCTACCTTTGCCGCGGGCATCTCTACCGCATAGCCTAAATAATCTCTGCCTGAGATATCAAGGGCGCACATAACAAGGGTCTCATCCATGGGGAGAATAACATCCGCATAGCGCTTGATGCCTCTCTTGTCGCCCAGAGCCTCGGCAAATGCCTTACCCAGACAGATACCGATGTCCTCAACGGTGTGGTGATAGTCCACCTCTGTGTCACCGTCGCACTTAACGTTAAGTCCAAATCTGCCGTGACGGCCGAAAAGGGTCAGCATATGGTCAAGAAAGCCGCAGCCTGTGTCTATAGCTACCTCACCGCCCTCAAGGGTCAGAACGAGGTTTATTTTGGTTTCTGCAGTATTTCTGTTTATAGTTGCCTGTCTCATAATATACTGTCGATGGCAGTAATAAGAGCTACCATCTGCTCCTTTGTTCCTATTGTAATACGGTTATAGTCCTTGATAGATTCTTTAGAGAAATGACGTACAAGAACACCTTTTTTCTTAAGCTCGAGATAAAGTTCCTCGCCACCCATACTCTCGTGCTTTGCAAACACGAAGTTGGCGTAAGAGTCGGTAAGAGTAAAGCCTCGTTTTTTAAGCTCTGTTACTGTGTATTCTCTTGCTTCGATTATATCCTTACAGTGATCAAAGTAATAGTCATCGCTGTCTATTGCCTTTTCACCTGCAATAAGGGAAAGACGGTTGATGTTATAGGGATTGGTAGAATACTTGATCTTTTCCAGATCCTCGATAAGCTCCTCGTTTGCTATAGCAAAGCCCAATCTTGCGCCTGCAAGACATCTTGACTTTGAGAAGGTACGTACAACAAGGAGGTTGTCATATTCCTTAACCAGCTCCACACAGCTCTTACCGCCAAAGTCGATATATGCTTCGTCTATAAGTACAACGTTATCACGGTTAGAATCAAGTATACCTCTGATATCCTCAACAGAGAGCAGCATACCCGTAGGTGCATTGGGGTTAGCTATAACCACCATACGGCCTGCATTGTGATAGTCCCTTGGGTCTATGGAAAAATCCTCTTTGAGTGCAACAGTCTTTGCGTCAATGCGATAGAGATCGGCGTAAACGGGATAAAATCCGTAGCTTATCTCGGGATAGGTCACACCTGTCCTGTCATCGCAGAATGCCATAAAAGCAAAGTTAAGGATATCATCCGAGCCGTTGGAAACAAAGATATTCTTTGCTTCAACTCCGTATCTGTCGGCTAACTTGTTTTTTAATCCCTTTGCGGTAGGGTCGGGGTAGAGATTTAATTTTGAGACCTCTTCCCTGTTTACCGCATCCAGCACCTCGGGAGACGGAGGATATGGGGACTCATTTGTATTTAATTTGATATACTGCATATCTCTCGGCTGCTCGCCGGGAGTATATGCTTCAAGGCTGTCAAACCTTGAACTCATAAATTTGCTCATTTTATTTCTTCTTTCTGACAGTAACTGAACGTGCGTGAGCCGAAAGTCCCTCACGCTCTGCAAAATATTCAATATCCTCTGCCACCTTCTGGAGTGCGGTGTCGGTATAGTAGGTATATGAATACTTCTTTACAAAGTCGTCCACCGACAGGGGGCTGGAGAACCTTGCAGTACCGCCTGTAGGCAGGGTGTGGTTTGTTCCTGCAAAATAGTCACCCAGTGCTTCGGGAGTGTTCTTGCCCAAGAACACAGAGCCTGCATTACGGATACGGTCAAGATAAGGCATAGGCTCGTCAACGCATATCTCCAGATGCTCGGGAGCTATAGCGTTGGCTATATCGATACATTCGTCAATGCTCTTGCAAATTATTATCTTACCGTTATTGTCTATAGAGGTTCTTGCAATCTCTACACGGGGTAAGAGGTCAAGCTGTCGCTCTAACTCCACACTTACCTTGTCGGCAAACTCACGGGAGTCGGTTACAAGAACGGAGGATGCCATCTTATCGTGCTCAGCCTGGCTTAACATGTCTGCGGCAACCTTAACGGGATCGCAGGTTCGGTCAGCTACAATAAGAATTTCGCTTGGTCCTGCGATCATATCTATATTGACAACACCGAAGACCTGCTTCTTTGCTTCTGCTACGAAGGCATTACCCGGACCTACTATCTTGTCCACCTTGGGTACACTCTCTGTACCGTAAGCAAGGGCTGCTATTGCTTGCGCTCCGCCCATCTTGAAGATACGGTCAACTCCTGCGATCTTTGCTGCACAGAGGATGATGGGATTTACCTTGCCCTCTGCGTTTGGAGGTGTGGTGATTATTATCTCGTCAACTCCCGCTATCTTTGCAGGAAGAGCATTCATAAGAACCGATGAAGGATAAGCCGCAGTGCCGCCGGGTACGTAAAGTCCTGCACGTTCAACCGCTATTATCTTCTGACCGAGGATGATTCCGTCCTCTTT
>JAZNKU010000295.1:0-1507 GCA_045578685.1 Eubacteriales bacterium | reverse complement strand
CATGATTTATCGTCCATAGAGCCCATGGTATACAACGCCAAGGTTGCTCTCTACTGGGACGATTGTCAGAGCGGATGTTCTGCACAGGGTAATATATTCATGGGTACCAGAACTGCATTCAACTCCAATGGTGCAGGTGCTACGCTTCACCGCTGGAACCTTGCTATAGATGTAACAAACCCTGTTAACCTTATCGACCATCAGGCAAGAACAAACGAAATCATTACAACAAGTACCTATTATCCTCTTGAGGAAACACGCGCCAACCTGCCCTACAAGGATTTATACTACAAGAGATATCCTACACTCGAGCAGGAATTAAACGGCGTTAACCCCAAGAAGTTTACCAAGGTTTATGAAAACGCAGCTTTCAGAACCGGTCCTTTCAGAATCGGTAAGCAGGAACAGCAGTTCTCCTATATTGCGGATAACTATGTGTATGACAATCTGGATATGTTTGTAGATCCCGAAAATCACGACTGGAGATTAAAGGCAGATTCAGAGATTGCACTTAAGATTCCAAACCTTATAAACGAAAACAACTTCTCCATGGATAAAATTGGTCTTAAGACTAAGAGAACACTCGACGCAACCACATCTCCCTTTAAGCTGCTCTTCCCCCGTAATGGTGCGGATGCTGTGTCTGTAACAGACCATGAGTTTGTATGGGAAAATGCCTACGGCGCTACTCAGTATCGTCTTACCGTGGCAAAGGATATCAACTTTACCGATGTGGTATACGACGAAGTTGTTTACCATTGCTCCAAGACACTCGATTGCCTCGAAAAGGGTACTACCTACTACTGGAAGGTAGAGGCTCAGAACTCCTCCAAGGAATTCAGAACTCCCTGGCAGTCCGAGAGCGGTGTATGGGCGTTCAGAACAGCCATAAAGGAAGAACTCGATACATACAGTGCATCCCTTGCTGTATCTGCTGCAACAAAGAGAGCAGACCGCATAAGAGAGGGCGAAGTGGCAGGTGACTACAAGATTGGCACTAAGGATAAGCTCTATCAGTATGCAAATCTTCTTAACTTCTTTGCAAACGGCAAGCTCGCTTCCCTTACACAGGCTAAGCTCGATGCATATGCCGAGCTTGTTTCGGGCTATCTTTCCAACCCCGATCTTATAAACGCAGGCTATATGGATCTTTCCACACACTTTATCCCCCACGAGTGGGATGGTGATTTAACCGTAACAAATGACTATGTATTAATCGAAAACGACGAGTACAAGAATCACTTTGTAGGTACAAACAGCCTTGATGCTACCACAGGTAACGTAGTATACTGTTTCGATGCCGAGGTAGAGCTTCCTACGGAAGAGGGGGCATGGATGAGTCTTGGACTCAGTATGTACAATGACCGTAACCAGTACACAAGCGTAAACATGGGTTACTACATAGTATTAAAGCACAATCTCATAGAGCTTCAGAGAGTAACAGGCAGCGCAAACCAGATTATAGCCACCTCCGACTATCAGGTGGTAGACGGCAAGCGCCACAGCT
>JAZNKU010000294.1:0-3990 GCA_045578685.1 Eubacteriales bacterium | reverse complement strand
CCGCGGAGGTATCGGTGATCTACGACGTAGAAAATGATTTTCACGGTATCTTCTATCTGACAGGCGGTGCAGGGTTGATACTGCTTGCGGGATTCTTGTGTTATTTTGTGTTTATTACACTCAAAGCTTTAATAACCGACTTCAAAAACACTTTCACTCTGACAACGGCAGGCTACGGAATAGCATTTATCGCAAATATGCTGCATGCCTACGCCACCTGCGGAGTATTACGCCGACCCGGTTCATCCTTCTATCTGTCGGCAATACTTGCAGTCATCTTCTTTTTCACCGGGTTAAAGAAAGGACTCTTATATGATGATCAAAAATAAGCTTAGCGAAAAAGCACATATATTTACAGCCCTGCTGATGATAATCCAGCCTATAATGGATATTATATCCTTCTGGTTTGAGCACTTTGGAATATCAGGCAGCATCACCCTCGTCCTTCGACTTGGAGTTCTCGGCTTTTCGCTTTTATTCGCTTTTATAATTACCGACCGCAAGTGGATATACTGGACGGTCTGTGCAGTTGTGGTTATCTTCTATGCAGGCCATGTATTTGCCATATGGCAGGCAGGTATACAGAGCATAGTCACCGATTTTGCCAACTACATCCGCGTGGTACAGATGCCCCTGTCCGCTATAGTTCTTATCTCATGTATGAGAAAGAACGAACGAGGCTTTGAGGGTATGCAGTGGGGTATGACGATCTCCCTCTGGATAATACTTGCGGTTATGATAATAAGCGTACTTACAGACACAGACCCCGGTATGTACCGCAACGGAACCAACTTCTATAATACGGGTGTTCTGGGTTGGTTCAACAACACTAACTCCCAGAGCTCAAACCTTTCGGTGCTTCTGCCCGTATCGGTAATTACCCTTCTCAACGCAAAGAAAAAGAGACCCATGGCTCTTATTATAACCCTCATACTTGGTCTCTTGGCAATGTTCTTTGCCTGCACAAGACTTGCATACCTTGCAATAATTGCCGTAACGGTAGGTATCGGTATAATGATCCTGATACTCAAGCGTACCGACTGGAAGTACAGCGTACTTTTTATCGCTCTCGCTATCATCTTCGTTGCGCTAGTACCCGTATCTCCCATGACAGCTCACCTCAATATATACGAGGACGCACAGAGCGACCGACAGGACGATCTGACGAAGAAGATCGCAGATATGGCTGAGGTCCAGGCACTTCTAAATAAGAAAAACGAAGCAGACAGCACAGATACATCCCAAGACCCCGACACAAACGATGATGACGGTCTTACCCCGGAGGAGTTAAGAGAACTGGTAAGTCAGCTTGCACCTGTTTATAAGTACTATATCAGCGACTTCGTTCAGATATTCGGTCTCAGCGAAACCATGGAGATGTACAACTTCACAATGGATGTAAAGACCCTGTCTGCACTGCGTGCAAAGAAGCTGATGTTTGCAGAGCAGACGATGAACAGCCTGCCGAAATCAGCTCAACTCTTCGGCATCGAGTACAGCCGTTTTACCGTAAGTGAAAGCAGATACGGACTGCCCCTTATTAACTCTACAGGTGACAAGGAGGTCGTTGAGATCTACGATGTAGAGAACGATTTCCACGGTATTTACTATCTCTACGGCTGGGCAGGACTGGTGCTCTATATCGCCTTTATACTCTACTTCGTATGGCTCGTTATATGGGCACTCTTCAAGAATATCAAAAAGTACTTTACCCTTGAGGCAACGGCATTCGGCATCGCACTCATAGTATGTCTTGCACACGCGTATAACACGGCAGGCGTGCTTCGTCGCCCCAATGCATCCATATTCCTGTCGGCGGTGCTTGCAGGTATCTACTACCTTGTAAAGCTTAAGGAATATCCCACAGACGAGAACAAAAAAAAGTTACCCAAGATAACCGATATTTTCGGAGGTAAGAAATGCTTATAAGTGTTATCATACCCGTATATAATGTAAAGGATTATGTCGAAAAGTGCGTCGATTCCGTTATTGATCCCGACTTTAGCGACTACGAGATAATCCTCGTAGACGACGGCTCAACCGACGGTGTAAGCGGCAGGCTCTGTGATAAGATAGCTGCAGAGAATCCCGAGCTCATCCGTGTTATCCATCAGGAGAACAAGGGTCTCGGAGGTGCAAGAAACACAGGTATCCGTGAGGCAAAGGGTGAATATCTCTTCTTTCCCGACAGCGATGATACAGTAGTACCCGGTACGGTTTCTATCCTCGCAAGGAAGATAAAGGAAACAGGTGCTGATATCATAGCATACAACATCATGACCGACGACGGTAAGGGCAACAGAACGCCTGTTATGTCAAATTATATCGAAAGCGACAAGCCCTTCAAGCTTTCCGAAAAGCCGGAATATCTGCTTTCACTTCCCAACGCATGGGGCAGAGTGTGGCGTAAAACGCTTTTTACAGATAACAATATTGAGTACCCCGGTAAGGTATGGTACGAGGATATCAGAACCTCCACCAAGCTTTTTGCTAAGGCAAAATCTATCGTAACCATCCCCGACAGATTATATATCTATCTCCAGAGACAGGGCTCTATCATGCGTTCGTCTAACCTCGAGCGCAACCGTGAGATCATAGATGCCTTTGAGGATATCGTGGCTTGGTTCAAAAAAGAAGGACTCTTTGAGGAGTACCGTAATGTGCTCTGTCAGCTCGCTATAGACAATGTGTATGTTGCCGCATCGGTGAGGGTCCTTCGCGAGGATACAAAGCATCCTCTGCTCCGCGAATTTTCGGAATATATGGACAAGACCTTTCCCGGCTACGAAAGGAGCGAATTTATAGCGAAGCTCCCCACTATGAAGAAGCTGGCATATAAGCTCGTCCGTATAAAGCAATATAAGCTGTTGGCACTCTTGTTTAAGATTAAAGGTTAATTATGGCAAAGCTAAGTTTATCAAGCAGTAAAAAAACTCTGCTTATCAATACGATAATGCTGTATATTATGCAGTTCTCCACCACGCTTTTGGGGCTTATTGTAATTCCCATACAGACAAATGTTCTGGGAGCTGACTACTACGGCACATACATAGAAGCATCAGTTGCCATCGTTCTCTATTTCAGAATGGTTATCGACTTCGGATTTTTACAATCCGCAACCGAAAAGATCTCCCGCAAGCGCGAGGACAAGGGCGAGATATCAAACATTCTCACCTCCGTGGTTATAAGCAAGTTCTTCCTCATTGCCGCTTCCTTCGGTGTGATGCTCCTTCTTATCAACCTCATACCTGCATGGGAGAGCAAGGCGACGATGCTCATCCTCTACTTCTTTGCAGAGGCCTGCGCGTCAATGACCCCCGACTTTCTCTACAGAGGACTTGAAAAGATGTCCGCCATCACCTACCGTACCGTAGCGATACGCGTGGTGTTCACTCTCGCGATATTTATATTCTTCAAGGATACCTCTGACGCCTGGATGGTTCCCGGCTTTACTCTCATCGGTAACGCCGTGGCTATGTTGGTTGCATACTTCCATGTTAAGATAAAGCTGGGTATCGGCTTCGTTGCACCTAAGATAAAGCAGGTCGCAACCGAGTTTACACAGTCTATCCAGTTCTTCTTCTCCCGTTTTGCAACCACCGCCTACACCTCCCTCAATATCATTCTCCTTGACATAATCACCAAGGGAGGTCCGGCAACCAGCTTCTACGGTTCCTCTAATCGCCTGATCACCGCAGGACGCAATGCCCTGATGCCCATATCCGACAGTATGTATCCCTATATGGCAAAGCATAAGGACTTTAAGCTTGTAAAGAAGATGCTTCTGCTCTTTGAGCCCATCATCTTCGTTGGCTGTGCGGTGATCTATATCATAGCGATCCCCTTCTGTAAGTGGTTCTTCGGACCCGAGTTCGGTGAAGCGGGCTATGTACTTCGCGCAATGCTCCCCCTTGCTATCATCACTCTTCCAAACTACATTTTAGGCTTCCCTACCATGACAGCAATGGGCAAGACCAAGCACGCAAACTA
>JAZNKU010000293.1:0-4389 GCA_045578685.1 Eubacteriales bacterium | reverse complement strand
TCACGGTTCCTATATACCCCCAGGTCTCCTCGTCGTAAACATCCTCCTCGGGCTGAGCCGACTGGAGTAACCAGGTTATTTCACCGCTTGCTAACTGCTCTGAAGTTCTGCCGCCGTTGTCGTTGGCTTCAATCGCAAGATAATAGCTGTTGGTAAAGTCTTGTGCTATCTGATGCTTTGTAGAGGAGTAGCCTGACTCAACGATACCGAGATTAAGACAGTTGGCTATGGGGTTGCCGTCACTGTCACCTGCAATACCGCCCGTGTTGATAGTACCTGTAATATGTCCGGTATTGATACAGTTTACGATCTCACCGCTGTACATATTGCCGACGATACCGCCGGTGGAGCTGCCGGAATGATAGAAACTTACGTCACCTGTGTTGCTCGACTCGTATATACCGCCGCCTATAAGGTAACCCACGAGACCGCCCATATCTCCCGAGCCGACTACGGTTATGTCGGAATGGCAGTTGGTGATCACACTTTCGGCATTGGCAATAAGCGAGCCAACTTCACCGTCTGCTCTTAAATAACCGTTGGTGAGCTTGATGTTGGAAATGGGGTAATTATACATTGTGTTACCGAAAAGACCTGCCATATCCGCCTCGGGGTCGTTCATATAAAGACCGCTTACCGTATGGTTGCGACCGTCAAAGGTGCCTGTATAATAAGCATAGCCTTTGCCGATGGGAGTCCAGCTGCGAAGCTCGCCTGCGGTGTCCTCTGCAGAGTAGCTTCCGTCCTGAGCAAATGTATAGCCGGGGTTGAGGTCGATGTCGGCTGTAAGCACTGCGTCACCGGTCACGGTGTTCCAGGTGTTAACGCTTCTTGCAAACCAGAAGAGATGTCCAGCCTTGGAAATTTCGTAACGGTAGTTTTCTTCATCGAGATAAGCAGGCTCGTAGCCGCCGCATATTACGCAGAAGCCTTCTGCATCAAAGCTGTGGGCTTCGGTAGTGCTGTCGCACGCACCGCATACACATACAAGCCAATGCTCGGTGTCGTTAAAATCATATTCAGCAAAATCGTGAGGCTCGGTGATTATCTCGCTGTCACAGCATACGTGATATAAAGTATGAGTTCCCGTTTCCTCGTCGTAGAGGTAATAGGTCTCCTCGCTTGTATGGTTGTTCATATCGTAATCACCGAAGGAGTTGCCGCAGGTGGTACAATATTGTCTGTTCTGACAATCTGCCTCGTATCCGGAGCAGGGCTGAGTTTCGGTGACGTTATACATCTCACATACCTCGCGTGTACAAACGTATCTGATATGATAAGCTTCACCCTCTACCGCCGTCCACTCGGAGGGAACGTGATAGCTGTCCTCTTCACTTAAAAGAGGAGTGTTGGAGTAATACATATTCGTATTACCGCAGTCGTAGCCTGCGTAAACGGTTGCACCGCCAAGCACGGGGTAAGGGTCTGTTCCGATGCTCTGTCCCCAGCTTTCGCCCAGAAGGTAAGCAACCTCTCCCGACTCAAACTGTTCAGAGGTTTTTGCGCCGTTATCGTTTTCGGTATCTGCAAGATAATAGCTGCCCTCGGGACAGATGCCGCTTGTGATACCGCCGATCTCGCCGCTGTCGGTCACGGCGTTTGCCATACTGAAGCAGTTGTTTATCGAAGCCGAGCTGTCATTCATATTGGTACGCGCACCGACGATACCGCCGACACTGCTGACACCGCTGACATCGGTATTAATAACGAAGCAGTTTGTGGTCTCGGATGCAGAGATACCTGCAATACCGCCTACCGAGTTTTCACCGTTGATATAGGAATTGATTATACCGAGGTCTTTTATGATACCGCCCTCGCCCAGTACTCCGATAAAGCCGGTATAATATTCGTCGCGGTCAATATAGAGACCGGATACAGTATGTCCGTTACCGTCAAAGGTACCGCCGTATCTGAAATTGTAAAAGTCATAGCCGATGGGAGTCCACTCTTCAAAGGTAACTCCCTCGGTATCAAAGGGAACGTCGTTTATAACGATATCCGCCATAAGTCTGCCGTTGACTCTTGCAACGCCGTCGTCGTAAACGTAACGGTTTATAAAGTCGGCAAACCAGTAGAGCTGACCCTTGTTGTATATCTCGTAATATCCGTCTTCTGCTAAGTGTGCGGGCTGTAAGCCGCATATCTCGCAGTAGCCGTCTTCGCTGTAGTGTTCCTCGGTGTTATACGCTTTTTCGTTGGTGTAGCCTATAGCTTCACCTGTTGAACAGAGCTTACCGTAATATACGGTATCTCCTTCAAATACGGGATATGCATCCTCACCTAAGGTCTGCTTCCAGCTTCCGTTATGGCTTTCACCGTTAAGGATCCAGGTCATCTCACCCGAAGCAAACTGCTCTGCAGTTCTGCCGCCTTCCGCCGTTTCGGTATCCGAGAGGTAGTAGCAGTTATCGACCGTAGGACTGTTATATCTGTAAGCTGCTATCTGCGCAACGTTATGATATCCTTCAACACTTCCGATGTTATAGCAGTTTTGCACGCTGGACTTGTTGTGATAACCTACGATGCCGCCTGCATTTGATTCATAATTCGCGGTCGTTCCCACAACACTGCCGCTGTTATAGCAATCAGCGATCTCAGTACGGTAGTTGCTGCCTGCAATACCGCCTAAGTGGTACCATCCGGTCACCAGCCCCGTGTTATAGCAGCGGTATATCTTTCCCGTTGCCTGATAACCCGCGATACCGCCCGCACCTCCGCCTATGCCGGAGACAACGGTTGAGTTGCTGTGACAGTTATATACGGTGCTTGAGCTCTGTCCCGCTATAGCTCCTACGCTTTGGTTACCGCAAAAGTAAGAATCGGTAACGCCGAGATTGCGGATAACGGTTCCCGAGTGGGTATATTTGAACAGACCTATCTGATTATGGTTTGGATCATTATAGTATAATCCCTTGATATCATAGCCCCGTCCGTCAAAGATGCCTCTGAACTCATCAATGGGTGTCCATTCAAAGAGATTAGAGCCGTCTCCGATAAGCTCGCCGTTTTCATCTATTACCTTGCTGTTTACGGTAATGTCGTTGGTGAGAACGGCGTTTGCCCTTGGATTTTTCAATTCGTTGGGGAGAGTACCGTTTACGAGTGCCGCAAACCAATAGAGCTGACCGCTGTTGCTTATCTCATATACGGAATCCTTTGCTCCGTCGTCGTTGACGTCGTATTTATCGGTAGTCAGAGCAGCGGGCCAAAGTATTATACCGTAATTAGTAAAATCTGTGTTTTTCAGACAGTTTACATTCCCCTCTACAATACCGTAGTTGTAGATCTTTCCGTTATTTACAAGCGACCCCAAAATATTAAGAGAAGCTCCTTTTTCAATAATGAGGATCTGTCCCTCGTTTATAGTTAAGGTCTTATCGCTTTCTATCGTGAGATCCTCGGTCAAGGTGTACCTGTCTTCGTCAAGCACACCGTTTCCGTCTGCATCGATATACGTAATACCGTCTGCCGCAAAAGCGGAAAAGGGTATCATACCGATGAGCATTACTGCCGCAAGTAAAATACTGATAAGCTTTTTCATATTTTCTCCTCCTGAGAGTTTGTTTTTTAGGTTTGTGACTCGAGATATGCAAGCATATTTGAAATGACGTTTTGTGCTATAGTCGGATTATCGAACTTTGATACGAACTCTATTGCTTCGTTTATCTTTTCGTCCGAAACACGGTAGACCAAAAACGTGGTCTCAAGGAAACGTGCTACCTTTCTCTCCATTGTGAAATACATATCGCAGGGTACCGTCATAAAGTTACGCATAATTCCCGCAGATGCTATTTCGTATTCGTAGAAATCCTTTGTTTCAAGGTCGGGAAGATGCTCCTTAAAAATATTTTCGAGTTTATGCGTGATCGCGTGATATATTATCGAAGAGGTCTTGGGCAAGGAATAGGACACCGAATACATCTCTCTGATATGCTCACTTGACTCTGCCATATAAAGCTGCAGAGTAGTCTCTGCCGCATAAAACAGTATCTTGTCGTCCGTGATACCGTCAAGTATGCGTTCAACCGACTTAAACTGTCCCTCAAGCACGTAGGCAACGAGCTCACAGAGTATGTCCTCCTTTGAGCCGCAGGCTCGTATCATAGCACTTACGTTGATACCTGCCTCGTCGGCAATATCCCTTACCGTGGATTCGGTATAGCCCTTTGCCAAAAAGAGCTTTGCCGCCGCGTGCAGACATTTGCTTTTATTGGCTTGTGTTTTACTTATTGCCATATATTTACTCTCTTTCCAAATAATAACGCGTTCCGAAACGCGTTTCGTTCTGTGTTTTATTATATATTCAAGTGTTAACTTTGTCAATAGATCTGCTAAAATTTGTTTATATTTTTTTCATTTTTATCCAACTATATAAATAAAAGGAACCCG
>JAZNKU010000292.1:0-7097 GCA_045578685.1 Eubacteriales bacterium | reverse complement strand
TGAAATGGTATGGGCTTGCGAGCATGAGGTAGGCATCATCGACGGCGTTCCTCAGGAGATCATTGACGGTCTTCGTGCTAACTTCGAGGGCGAGTGCACCGAGGTTGGTATGTACCTTGCTATGGCAAGAGTTGCTCACCGCGAGGGCTATCCCGAGATCGGTCTCTACTGGGAAAAGGCAGCATACGAGGAAGCAGAGCACGCAGCTAAGTTTGCAGAGCTTCTCGGCGAGGTAGTTACCACCTCCACCAAGAAGAATCTTGAGATGAGAGTTGAAGCAGAGTGCGGCGCTACCGAGGGTAAGTTTGAGCTTGCTAAGATGGCTAAGATGAACAACCTCGACGCTATCCACGATACCGTTCATGAGATGGCACGCGACGAAGCTCGTCACGGCAAGGCTTTCCAGGGACTTCTCAACAGATACTTTAAATAAGACGGTCAAAAGGGTAGGCATAAGTCTGCCCTTTTATTATTTCAACACCATTGGAGGAAAATATGGAAAACGTAATCATTTGCAACTGTAAGCAGGTTAAGTATAACGACATCGTAGCGGCTCTCCACAGTGAAAAGAAGTTTGACGACGTTCTTGATGCCTTCAAGGAGGTACAGTCTATCACAAACTGCTCCACAGGCTGCGGCGGCTGCTATCAGAAGGTGCTTGATATCATTTCTGCAGAAATGATGGGCTAAGGCGGATGCCGATAGAAAATATCTGATACCACAGAGAGCTGACTTCGGTCTGCTCTCTTTTCGTATCAAGTTAGTTCATAACTTGTTGACAAAATCGCAATATGTTGATATAATCAATGTATATCAATTTCCATGGAGGAAAAGAAAATGAAAAACATTATCCGCAAGCTTATAGCTATGGTGCTTGTCGTTGTTATGATGATCCCTGCCGTTATGCCTATAGCTGCAAAAGAAGCGACCTCTTTTACCGACGTTAAGTCTACCCATTGGTTTTACAAGGCGGTTTGCTATGCCGCCGAAAACGGTTTCATGGCGGGCATGGGCGGCGGTTTGTTCAAGCCCAACGAAAAGTTCACCCGTGCTATGACGGTACAGGTGCTTTCTCAGCTTTCAGGGGATGATCTGTCA
Source organism: Eubacteriales bacterium (assembly GCA_045578685.1). GTDB lineage: Bacteria > Bacillota > Clostridia > Oscillospirales > CAG-272 > RGIG7300. The sequence continues at coordinate 5,999 of JAZNKU010000292.1, read as the reverse complement.
TCTTATACCGACACCGATTTTCCTGATGTTGCTGACGGTGCCTGGTTTGAAACTGCCGTTGCCTGGGCGGTGGATAAGGGTATAGTTGCAGGTATCGACGGTAAGTTTAAGCCTAACGACAACGTTACCCGTGAGCAGCTTGCCCGTATGATGCATCAGTTTGCTGTGAAATATAATATAACCAATAAGTTCCCCGCAGGGCCTCTCAGCGTTTACAGCTTTAATGACGGTGACAAGGTTGGCTCCTGGGCGGTAGAGGATATGGAATGGGCTATATATAACGGTGTTATTACCGGTGTGGGTAACGATATGCTGGACCCCAGAGGAACCGCTACCCGTGCACAGGCGGCACAGCTTTTCTATACACTACACTTTATGAAAACCGACTCTGTTCTGCCTCCCGATACCAAGGATTTTGATGCTATCACATTAAGAGAATCCGACGCTATCCAGATCTTCTGCTGGGGTGACAGTATGACAGCAGGCGGCTATCCCGAGGAGCTGCGTGACTATGCCTTTGCTCACGGCTACGGCAACAGAGAGTTTAAGGTTTATAACTACGGTGCAGGAGGGGATACCGCAGAGCATGTTGCAATGAAGCAGGGTGCTATGCCTATGTATGTTGCACCCTTCAAGATCCCCGCAGACAAGACTCCCGTAAGGGTTTACTTCTATGACGAGAACTATGAGCTGGTAGAGTCTCTTGCCGACCTTGGCACTAAGGGTCTTTCCCCCGTTACCATCGCCGGTCAGAAGGGTCAGATATCCCATAAGTACGATGAAGACGATAACGATGAATATTACTTCACCAGACAGGGCAGCGGTAAGTTTGAGGAGGTCAATGTTGACCGCCTTACCCGCGTGGTCACCAACGGTATGACTATGCCCGATTCTGATGATTTCCATGTTATATTTACAGGTCCCAGTAACGAATATAACTACGACGAGGCTGACAAGCTCATAGCTACACAGCAGAGAATGGTTGACGATATCGGTACCGATAACTATATCATCATCAGCCTTACCAGCCTTTACTATATGCCTCAGATCTGGGAGTTTAATGCAGATCTTGCCGAGTATTGGGGCGATCACTTCCTCGACTTCAGAACCTACGCCATCGAGCACGGTCTTGAGGATGCTCACGCTCAGGGTCTTATCGACCTTGATGCAAGAGACGAGGAAACCAAGCAAAAGGATGAAGAGAATATCGCCAAGGGCGAGATTCCTTACTCTATGCTCTCCGACTATGAGCACGGCAACCACATCTATAACACCCTTCTCGGTCAGCAGGTATATAAGAAGCTGGTTGAGCTTGGATACATCGCAGAGAATAAATAATTATAAATTAAAGAAAGCAGGCGTCAGCCTGCTTTTCTTTTTATATAAACTTAACGTATACCCCTTCTCTTTTGGTAAAGGTGGTGAAGGGGGTAGCCTCAAGTATATCTCCCTTAAGCTCTTTTTCGGGTAAAAATTCTTGGTTTATATGGTCTGTATACTGCCATCTTTTACGGCTGTGAGGATCTATTGATCTTATTTCTCCGTCACAAAATTCTATATACAGTCTGTCGGTATCCGCCGACAGGCTTTTTATTTTTCTTTCGTAGGCTACAGTACCTGTGAAGTCCCACAGCTCTCCGTCATATTCCCAGAGAAGCTCCTTTTCGGTAGCTACATAATATCTGTCAAGGTAAGGATGCTTATATACAGCCGTGGGGCTGTCCTCTGCACCCACAAGTATTTCTCCTTTTTGAGGAATATAATATCTGCCCTTTGGCGGATTTTTTGAGTTAAGGTCAAGACAGGCGTCAAGAGCCAGCTCTTTGTCGTCGTTATGGTCAAGGGTATATACCGCGAGCTTTCCTTCCTTTATGTCAATAAATCTCGTATTGGCAGATTCATCCCTGGTACAGCAGGTCATAACACCGCAGGAGATATGCATAACACCGTCACGGTAGGTTATGGCAGAATCATAATTATGTCCCATATGCAGATGTGCCGAGCACCATGCCTTTATCTGGGGGAATTCCTTTAAAAGAGTCTGCCATCTTTCGGGACGGAAGGTCTGTTCAAGATAGGTATCTGTAGCCGAGGTGTGCATGGGTCTGTCACAGCGTATTCCCGCACCTGCCATATGGGCATGAGTGACGAGGATGGTGGGCATTCCCTTATGCTTATTCAGCTGTTCTATCACCCATTCATATTGCCCGTCGCTTACGTATACCGCGTGTATGGTACGCAGAGTATCAAGAGGCTGACGCTCTATTGTTACACAGAGAATAAGCACTCCGTCGATGACGGTGGCAGAATACGGCTCCTTGCCCAAAACCTCTCTGAATGTGGCAACGGGATCGTAGTCGATCATATAATTCTCGTTGTATTCCACATCATGGTTTCCCATGATAGCCTGCCAAGGGCATCCGATAAGGTCGATATGGTGCTTTGTCTCCTCGAGACCCTCGATGCTTCTCATCTTTGAGCCGCCGAAATCTCCCATAACTATGGCAAGATCGGGCTTGTGGACAGCGATCTGCTTCATCTTATATTCAAGGTTTTCAATTTCCGCCTTCCAGTACTGAAGGTCTCCGATAAAAGCGATTTTCATATCAGTCTCCAAAATTAATATATATGATTATACATTATTTTTTCTGTTTTTTCAATATTTCAATGAAAAAAACAGGGGGGTGGTACCCTACGGCAAAACGAAATTCGGTAGTATAATTAAATAAAAAAAAGGAGGTAACTATGAAAATCAGATTTAAAACAGAAGAACAGAGATTGGTAAGAGTTGATAGAAAAACTGTTGCGGAGGGTTCGATGAATTTCTTATTCGCAGAGTTTGAATTCGACGAAGTCTGGAACGGATTTGTAAAGAAGGCAGTTTTTGAGCATAGAGGCAAGGCGTATTCTCAGGTGCTTACCGATAATATCTGTGCGGTCCCCTGTGAGGTGATCTGCCAAGATGCTTTTTGTGTTTCGCTTATAGGACTTGACGGAGAGGAGAATGTGCGTATCACATCTACAAAGGTCAAGGTTGGTGTGGAAAACGGACCGAAGCAGGACAGCGAAAATACATCTGAACCGACCCTGTCCGAGCTTGAACAGATCACCGCGGCTTTGGCATCGGTAAATACCGTATATGCCGGTGACACCGAGCCTGCAAACGAAGGCGTTAAGCTGTGGGTGGATATAGAAAAGCATACCGCAGCTGCAGACGGACCGACGACCGCAGAAGGAGATCCCGTAAACTATGCCGAGGGCTTGAGCTGGGTCAGTGATGCCCGGATATGGAGCCCCACCACCGCCTCGCTGTCAGGCACCTCTAACACAGCGGTGAGAACCAAGGGAACTAAGGAGAGCCTTGGCACGGATGAAATTATAAGCGTGGCGGAGGGAGAGATATACCGTATATACGGATGCTTCGGTGACGGAGTGCCGACGGATGCGACTTCATATAATTTAGGTGTCTTTATCAGAGAGGGAGGAGTTCATGCCCGAGGCATTATAGACAGCAATACTCTGTACTTCCCCGAGGGAGAGCTGAATGAGGAGTCGTATTTTGATGTTCAGGTCCCCGCAAACAAGGAGGCTGTCGCTATGCGTCTTAACGCCTTCTGGTCAAGTGCCGAGGCTGCTTTGGAGCATGTTAAGGTGTATAAGTTCAAGAGCTATCCCGACGAGCTTGAGAGGGTGAGTATAACTATCCCCTCAGACGGTAAGCCAAAAAGCTTTTCTGAAACTTCAACCCTGAAGTACAGAAGGGATAACGGCAGCTTTTCACCTGTAGAGGTGATGTCACAGCACTTCGGAAAGCTGTATCATCAGGGGGAATACAACGGTAAAACAAAGCTTTTGCCCTATTGGTTCTACCAACCCTATAATGCAGAAAGCAAGGCTTTGCCCCTTATCGTCGTGCTTCACAGCTCCCTTACCAAGCAGTTTATTGATGCCGACGGAGGATTGGGTCTCAGCGAAAATCTTGACAATATGGTACACAGCTTTACCGAAAGAGATATACCGGGATTTATGTATAAGAATATGTTTGGCAATATACCCGCATATATCATCATGCCCCAGACGGATGGTGATTCCTATGGATGGTCTCAGCGTGGTGATGAGTTGGCTGACCTTGTAGCCAAGGTCAAGGATAATATGAGCATAAGCCACGTTGCACTCATAGGCTTCAGCTCAGGCGGTACGGGTGCATGGGAGCTTGCGGCGGCTTACCCCGAATTATATGACCGCATACTTCCTATAGCGGGCGGTATAGACGGTGTAACCAATCATATAAAGCCTTACATCGACGGCACAAGATCGGGCTTGGATAACTATATGGAAAAGGATTATTCCGCTCTGTCCGTAAACGGAGTGTACATGAGGTCCTTATATACCCCCAAGGAAGAATACAGAGAGGATTCCGAGCTTACAAGAGGCTTTATGCAGGATCGCTTGGACGATATCGCAGAAAGGCTTAAGGACAAGGTAAAAGTATGGACCGTGCTGGGCTCTGCCGACACTCAGGTTGTACCATCTGCCGTGCAGGAACTTTGTCAAAGGATACCCGATGCCGCGTGCACTCTGCTCAACGGTACGGGGCACGAGGGTGCTCGTGAGTACTGCCTTACCATTCGGGGAGATATTCTCAGATTCCTGTTGGAGGATTGATATGGAGAACATGACATTTTCTCTTTTTGCGGCTGAGCTGGTCGCCATTATCGGGATGCTGACACCGGTGTGGGTCAATAATCATAAAATAAAAAGAGGACAGCTATGCCAGCTTAGAAGTGAGATGCTGCGTATCTACTACGGCAACCGCGAAAAAAAGGAGATACGGCAGTATGAGATAGAAAACTTCAATTTGCTATATGATGCATATAAATCTTTGGGCGGCAACTCCTTTATTGATGAAATAAAGGATAAGGTTAGATCCTGGGAAGTAGTAACATAAGGAGGTAAAAATGCTTAAAAATATTGCGAATTTAATAAAGGTAAAAACTATAGTAACCTTCGTGGTGGTAGGAATATTTGCCGTGCTGAGCCTTAGAGGACAGATATCTCCGGATAATGTAATGATAATAACATCTACGGTGATAGCCTTTTATTTCGGCACACAGCATGAGAAAAAGGAGGGGTGACATGGAGATCAAAAAGAAACTCATTTCTCCGACGAAATATTCACTTAAATCGCCTTATACCATGACACCTGTCGGTATATGCGTACACAATACCTCAAACGATGCTTCGGCAGAGAACGAGATAGCGTATATGACGGGCAACAACCTTTCGACCTCCTTCCACTATGCGGTGGATGATAAGGAGGTAATACAGGGCATGAAAAAGAACAGAAATGCCTTCCATGCAGGCGACGGAAGGGAAGGCGAAGGGAACAGAGAGTTTATCGGTCTTGAGATATGTTATTCAAGATCCGGCGGCGATAGGTTTATCAAGGCAGAAAAAAACGCCGCAGAGTTTATAGCATCAAAGCTTAAACAGTACGGCTGGGATATCTCCCGTGTGCGTAAGCATCAGGATTTCTCGGGTAAATACTGTCCTCACCGCACCCTTGATATGGGGTGGCAGAGGTTCCTTGATATGATAAGAGCAGAGCTTAAAAAGGAGGATGAAGAATTGACAAGAGAAGAGGTACAGGCTATGATAGACGCCTCAAGGGAAAGAATCTATCACTACTGGGATGAGCTGCCAAAATGGGCTCACGACCCCATAATGGCACTTTACCGTAAGGGCTATTTCTTCGGTGCGGCACCCGACGACCTTGACCTAAGCTACGGTACGATGCGTACCCTCGTAGTGCTTGCGAGAGCGCTTAAGGCGGAGGGAAAGATCGAATATTAAAAAAGGATGCCTTGGGGCATCCTTTTCAGCGTGTCGATAAACCTATCGACACGCTGTCAGGCTTCAAAAAAGGAAGTGGCGGTTTGGAACCCCCAAAACTCGGCAAGCTCGTTTCGGGGAACCCCAACCGGTTTCCGTGAAAAGGG
>JAZNKU010000291.1:0-14860 GCA_045578685.1 Eubacteriales bacterium | reverse complement strand
GACCGTGTGCGTATAGTGGCGGACGAGCCTCACGATACCGAGGCGTACCGCCGTATTACAGAGCATATCAAGGAGATAGCTCCCAAATTCGTATTCAAGGCAGCCATAAACCACAGTCAGTTTATTCCCGAATTCAAGGACACCGTGGTTGACTACGTGCCTTCGCTTCTTTCACTCTCCACCGAGTACGACAAGATCCTTGAATATAAGTCCACCATGCCGGACAGCCGTTTTACCTGGTATGTCTGCAACAATCCCCCTCATCCCAACGTAATGGTTAAAAACGACCTCTGCGAGGGACTTTTCCTCGGAGTTCTCACCTCTTATTTTGAGATGAGCGGTTTTTTACGCTGGAACTATACCGTATGGACAGACCGTCCCACCGAGGATATAAGATATTTTAACTGGCCTGCGGGAGACCTGTGCTTCGTTTACCCCGGTAAGGACACAAAACCCATGCTCTCCCTGCGCTATAAGATCCTCAAGCGTGCCTGCGACCTCTGCGTACTTCTCAATGAGTACAGGGATAAGTTCGGTGCCGAGGCAGTAAAGGAGTTTTACGACAAGGTGATCTTCACCAAGGATCCCAGAGAGTTCTTCGTTGACCAGAAGATCATCGACCGTGACAAGCTCTGCTCGGTAGAATATGCGGATTATGACTATATCCGTCGAGCTATACTCGAAAAATTATCATAAAAAGTTATTGACAAATGAAAAGTGCTGTGATATAATGCTTTGTACGCGAAATAGCACAGCATATTTCGGGCCATTAGCTCAGTTGGTTAGAGCACCCGGCTCATAACCGGTAGGTCCAAGGTTCGAGTCCTTGATGGCCCACCATAAAAAAGACACCTTTCAGGTGTCTTTTTTCTTTTTCTCATATATCTTCAACGTCTTTTCAATATCCTCCGTAAGCTTCTGTCTCAGAGATTCGGGGGATATTATTATTACGTCCGGTGCATAGCTTTTGGCGAACTGCAATGCCGATTGCTCGTTGACAAGGGCAGATACGGTCACGCGACCCTCGCTTTGCTCCCCAAAGGTTATATCAGTGCCGAACATATCTATAACGTCACTTATCATAACCGCAGGTATTTCTAATCCGACTCTGACGTTGCTGCTTGAATACATATAGATATGCTCTGTCATATATTTGTGAAGGTCCAAAGCCGTATCTCCTGCTCCGTCCAACACCTCAAAGGGCTTTGCGGGGATATCGAGCAGCCGTATATCTGATATTCTGTCAATACGGTAGTTTGAGATATCGTTATACTTGTCATAGTTGCAGATGAGATAATATTTTCCCTCTTTTGAAGCCATCTGGTAGGGATTGACCGTATATTCTCTTAAACTTCCGTCGGGACGGCGGCGACGGTGAAGCTTTTTGTCGGTTGAATACTCGCAGTAATGAAAGGATACCTGCCTCTTTTTTTCTATCGCTTCGGCCAAGACGTCCACCGTATAGAGAAGTTGCTTGTTCAGGTGCTCGGTTTTGGGCAGAGCGGCGATATGCCGCACCTTTGATTTGAAATATACGCTTGACAGACCCTCTAATTTTTCGGTCAGCTCCTTGCGGTTAGCAAAGGGAATATGGTTGGAAAAAAGCAGCCCGTCTATAAGCAACCGAAGCTCCGGGTCGGAAAACTCCCGGTTAAGATAGTAGTCGGTTATAATGCTGTTTTCGGTATAGCTTGTCTTGCCTGTCTGAGGGTCGGTTACGGGAACTCTGCGCTTTATTTCGTTAAACTCTATGTCGTAGCCCAGCGAGCAAAGCTCGGACAGATTACGCTTTACCGACTTTCTGTCCGCCTTCATACAATATTCCTTTTTGAGTATATCCGATATCTGCTTCTGACTCAGCCTGTGGTCGGCGTCGCTGTATCTGCGCAGTATATCAAGGATATTCAGTATAAGTGTTTTTTTACCGTTTACCATGACCCTCGATCCTTTTTGCTTAGATGGGAGCTTTTTGTCCCATCCTATGGAGTATCATACAGATATGTTATTCAAGTCCTAAAAGTATATTTACCGCTTTCTGCATATCAGCCTTTTCACGGTAAGCCCGTATAAGCCTTTTTTCTGCTTCGGTGAACTCGTCCGATTCGAGATATACTCCCATAAGCTCACTGGGCGATACGTTAAGGGCTCTGCATATGTTGGCTATGATATCTGCATCAGGACGGTTGATGCCCTGCTCCCAGTTTGATATTCTGCTGTTGCTTACGTTTATGAGCTGTGCTAACTGTTTTTGGCTCAAGCCCCGTTCCTCGCGGTATTTTCGTATTCTGCTTCCGATCTCGTATTTCAAAGAATATCACCTGCCTCAAAAATATTATACACGATTACGGTAAAAAAGCAACAATATATCAAGAAATCCTGTAAAAATACCTTGATTTTACAGAAACACTGTGATATAATGTTAAAAATCAAGAATTTCTTGATAAGGAGGGTTGTTTGTTGAGAGTTTATGAAAAAGTCCGCACTTATATCTGTGACAACGGACTTAAGCAAGAAATTGTCGCCAAAAGGGCGGGAATACCTCAAACGACCTTCAACGCCATACTTAACGGGGAACAGACGTTGTATGCGGATGAACTTCGCCGCATCTGCATTGCATTGAACGTCAGCCCCGAGTTGTTTGTAGACGTAAAAACAAAACTATGAAAGGAGAAAACAATGAATACTTACAAGGTTATATTTACCGTTGACGGAAAAAGAACCGAACAGGTGGTAAAAGCAAGCTCTAACGAAGAAGCTAAAAAGATAATTAAAAATATGTACTACGGTTCAAAAATCACCTTCACCGGTATCGGACGTATATAGTTTTATTTCAGAAAACTTCAAGGAGGATTATTGTGGCTGATTGGTCGAAAATTCTTGCAGGAGCTGCCATACTTGGCACGGCGTTGGCGGCAAGCGGTCAAAAGAAAGAAAAAAGCGGCAGCAGTACGGGCAGAAAAGATTTATTCGGAACACATTTGTGCAATTATGGGAAGCGTGATGAAAACGGATGGCGAATAGGTTGTAATATCAGTTGTCCCGTACATAGTCAGTGCACACAACGAGGACATTATAAAAGGTAAAGGAGACTAAAATGATGAAATGTACTTTTTGTGGTGTAGAGTTAGAGGAAGGCGCACAATTCTGTACAGTGTGCGGAAACAGTATAGAGCCTCCCAAAGCCGAGCTCTTTGCCTCTACACCCGAAGAAATAGAATTAGCAACTCAAAACTGGGTAAGTGTGGTTGGTGTTGATACAACTTTACCCTTCAATGGTAAAGAAATAATAATAACAGCAGACAGAGATAAGTTCAATTCATTCAGAAAAAGAATTATACGTCTTGCTAAATACTGCTCAGACAGAGCCGCTGAGGATTATATCGAAAACGTTAAGAATCTGACCAACCTATTGGAAATTTTTCCTGATTTATATGTTAATCACGCACGCTTGCTTGCCGATAAAGTAACCGATATTTTGGTAGCGGAAAATATTTATACGGTTACAGACGATATGGTTATGTCGGCATTTGAATATTCGACACTCAGCGCTATGGAGATGCTGAGTGCAATATCCGATAATATCAGTGAGATATATCAGGCTAACAATCAGGTTGCTAATATGTTTGCAGGACTTGCAGGATCCTTCATCGGTAATCAATCGAGCTTTGGCGGTGAAGTTTTCGGAGCAATGCAGGAGGGATTGGTAGCGGGTGCATCCAACCTTTCGGAGACTCAGCAGAAGCAGATATTTGAAAGTGTAGATTTACCCGAGCTGTTTAACAGGGTTTTTAAGGATTATCAGGATTTTACCGTAATATTAGTCGATTTCTTAAATACGAACGGCGTTGATGCCTGGAAGCCCGACTTTGAGACTTCGGTTCAGACGGATAACGTATTAAAAAATCTTTCCAATCCCAATTTTCCGCAGGACAAAATAACCGATATCGTTATCAATATGATCGCTGAGAAGCCGTATAAGCCGGAAATATATTCCTTCTTGCAGAAGAAATATCCTGACAGCGAGGAAGTAAAACGGATAGTCGAATATTTCGGATTTGATGATTATAAGGAATCGGTTTATACCGAGGAGGATTTTCCCAAGCCTCAGCCCATAGCTCCCGAACCTCCTGCTCTTCCCGCAGGACAATCTGAATCCGAGCCTAAAGAGCAGAGAACCCCCGTTCAAAGCACCGGAACTTTAGGTTTTGGCGGATTTAAGAAATTGGGAGAAAAAATCGATAAGGGCATCGGAAAAGCCGAGGGCTTTTTAAACAAATTCGGCAAAAAATGACAAAACAGCACTTCAGTCTGAAGTGCTGTTTTTACATTCACATTTGCCAAAGGCAAATATTTCACAATTTGCGAAGCAAATTATTTCACCTGCGGAGCAGATTTCACCCACCTGAAGGTTGGATTTCACTTTTTTGTCGCATCTGCGACAAAAAACAAAAAGCCCCGCCGAGCCGTGTATATGAGAATTTGAAACCCTGCATGTGCAGGTTGGTGTCCTCTCCAATGTTTTGTGCTCCCAGCGTCCCGGTCCTCCCGTGACGTAAGCAGGGGAGGTGGGGAGGTCTGCATACCCTTCATCGGAAGTTTATCCGGACTCCATTTTTCAAGTGTGGGCTTAATACCTCATATATCACAAACTAAGCAGGAAGGGCAGTGCCCTCAGCCATACCCGTTCAAAGTATGACTTAAGCTTTTCTTTATTGCTCGAATTTTAATAGGTTCAAGCTGATTTTATCTTCATGTGAGAATAAACGGCTGTAGATCACTTCACCCGAAGTATATCCGTAGGCATAACTATTTTCGCTTTTTTGATTTCAATATCCTCGTGTGACAACTAAGGATCTCAGATCACTTCACCCGAAGTATATCTACAGGCATTGCCTGTTACTCGCCGTCGTCCTCAAAGAGCATGTCATCGAAGATGTCTGCGATCTTATCGAACTCGTCGTCATCGTCGATAGTTACAAGGATCTCCTCTTCGGGATCCTCGGGATCGGGCTCGCTGCGAAGAATAACGTATTCGTTGTTATCGTTATTTTCCTGGGGGATGAGAGCGTAGTATATTCTGCCATCCATCTCCTGACAAGCGATAAGCTCGTAAGCTGCTTCGTTGCCATCCTCGTCGGTAAGCATCAGGGTCTCGGGCTGGAACATTTCTTCTGACATTATGATGTCCTCCTAATCGTGTATTTATCCGTTGATATTATATTACTATTTTTCCCACCGAATGTCAACTGTTTTTATTGACGAAATTTAAGGGAAAACTTTTTGCGGTTAAAGTATTTACATTAGGGAGAAAATATAATATAATAAATATTATTAATACAAGGAGGCAGGACTATGGATAAGAATGCCGTAATGAATGAAATAAAAAACAGTAAAGCTGTACGGATGGTCCTGCGATGTTATAAGGAGATCGCGGACGATGTGGCTGTTATAAAGGAAAGGGACCCTGCGGCAAGAAACTCCGCAGAGATACTTCTTCTTTATTCGGGACTTCACGCTATTCTGGCGTACCGTCTTGCTCATATTCTTTATAAGAGGGGACATCATTTTGCGGCACGCTTTATAAGCCAGAGTGCAAGATTTATAACCGGTATCGAGATACATCCCGGAGCCAAGATAGGCAAGGGTGTATTTATAGACCACGGAAGCGGAGTAGTCATAGGCGAGACCGCAGAGGTGGGAGACAACTGTACGCTCTATCAGGGCGTGACCTTGGGCGGTACGGGCAAGGATGTAGGAAAGCGTCACCCCACCCTTGAGGACAATGTAATGGTGGGAGCAGGTGCTAAGGTGCTGGGTCCCTTTACGGTAGGAGCAAACTCCAAGATCGCGGCAAACGCCGTCGTTCTTGAGCCTATTCCCAAGGACTCAACGGCTGTGGGTATTCCCGCCCGCGTTGCAAGGGTAGGCGGTAAGAAGGTTTGTGCAGGTGATCTTGACCAGGTGCACATCCCCGACCCTGTAGCACAGGAGCTCTGCCGTATGCAGATAAAGATCGACAAATTAGAAAAACAGTTAAAGGAACTTGAGAAATGATCTTATATAATACACTTACAAGAAAAAAAGAAGAATTCAAGACCCACGAGGAGGGCAAGGTGCGTATGTACACCTGCGGCCCTACCGTATATCACTTCGCACATATAGGCAACCTCCGCAGCTATATCATGGAGGATGTGCTTGAGAAATATTTAGCATACACTGGTTACGATGTTGACCGCGTAATGAATATCACCGATGTAGGACATCTCTCCAGCGACGCAGATACCGGCGAGGACAAGATGCTCAAGGGTGCAAAGCGCGAGAAAAAGACGGTTATGGAGATAGCAAAGTTCTATACCGACGCCTTTTTTGCAGACTGCGACAAGCTTAACATCAAGATTCCCGCAACCGTAGTCCCCGCAACAAGCTGTATCGACGAGTTCATCAATATGGTACAGGGGCTTATTGATAAGGGCTATGCTTATATTGCAGGCGGCAACGTATACTTTGATACCTCCAAGCTTAAGGAATATTACGTATTCAACGACCACGATGCTGAGGACCTTGAGGTTGGCGTTCGTGAGGGCGTTGAGGAGGATACCAACAAGCGTAACAAGATCGACTTCGTTCTCTGGTTTACCAAGTCCAAGTTTGAGGATCAGGAGCTTAAGTGGGACAGCCCCTGGGGTGTTGGTTACCCCGGTTGGCATATCGAGTGCTCCGCTATCAGCTTAAAGCATCAGGGTGAGTACCTTGACCTGCATTGCGGCGGTATCGACAACGCGTTTCCTCACCATACAAACGAGATCGCACAGAGCGAGGCACTTATCGGACATCAGTGGTGTCCCCACTGGTTCCATATTCTCCATCTTAACACCTTGGGCGGTAAGATGAGTAAGAGTAAGGGTGAGTTCCTCACCGTATCTCTCCTTGAGGAAAAGGGCTATGATCCCCTCGTTTACAGATTCTTCTGTCTGCAGTCCCATTACAGAAAATCTCTTGTTTTCTCCTGGGATTCTCTTGATAACGCAGCTCAGGCATACGAAAAGCTCTTAAAGAAGATCGCAACCCTCGACGAAAACGACGGCGAGCTTGACGAAGCGGTATTTAACGAATACAAGGCTAAGTTCAATAATGTAATGGGCAACGATCTCAACACATCTCTCGGTGTAACGGCCCTCTATGATGTACTTAAGGCAAAGACCAACGCAAAGACCAAGCTTGCACTCTTAGCAGACTACGATCGAGTTCTCTCCCTTAACCTTATCGAGGCAGCTAAGAAGTATAAGGCTCCGAAGGAGGAGGCTGAGGCAGAGACCGAAGCAGGTGATCCCCGTATCCTTGACCTTATCGCACAGCGTGCAGCTGCAAAAAAGGAAAGAAACTTTGCCGAGGCTGACCGTATCCGCGATATGCTCGCAGCAGAGGGTATCGTTCTTGTAGATACACCTCAGGGAACAACTTATAAAAAGGCTTAAGCGGCACCGTGCCGCGGCGAAACTACGCCCTGTTGTACCGAATAACTATTAAGTTATCACACAGAATAAAGAAATATATATTACAGAGTGTTAAAATGAAAAGAATAATTTGTTTATTTACAGCTATCATTCTTTGCCTGGGATTATGTGCCTGCGGTAAAACGGTTGATTCCACGGGGACCTACACCGATGCAAAGGAAAAGACCGACGCACTTACCTCCTTTGATTCCACAATGGAATTAAGCGTCAAGTACACCACCAACGGCAAAACCGTCGGAGGCAATCAGTCGAATGTTCATACCCGTCTTGATCGCCGTGCAGAGGGTGCCCCCGTTTATTACAGCATTTATAAGATCAAGGATCTTTCCATAGGTCAGGAGTATAACAGCTCCACCTATTATGCCGACAATGTGGTATACGAGATGTCTGCTATGGGTGAAAAGTATATGACCCGTGTTTCGGTAGAATCTATAGAGTCCGCCTTTGAGAGCGTTGCAATAGATCTTCCCGTCAATATTTTCGCAAAGTCAAGGGTAAACGGCAACAAGGTTACCGCTACTGCCGACGATGATGATCTTGAGGATATGGCGGAGACCTTCCTCTCCGGAGTTACCAACACCTACAGTTCTGTGGAGGGTGACGGAGAATTTGATTTTGATTATTCGGATATCAAGATAGAGTTTTCTACTACGGAGGACGGCTACTTTGAGTATATATCGATAGCATTTGCCGCTGACTTTGAGGCTCTTGAGGGAAAGAGCAAGGCTGATGTATCCCTTAAGATGACCTACAATAACCCCGGAAGTGATGTTGATATAACACCTCCCGCAGACCTCTCCGAGTACACCTGGTATGAGGGCGGCGACAAAACTCAAGAGGAGCTTGAGGGTGAGATGATGGAAGAGATACTTGCCATGTTCGTCTTTGAGAACGGTACGGCTACCAAGGTAGAAAACTACGATGAGCTTTACGCCATCGCCTGCTCCAAGTACACCAAGGAAGTCGTTGATATGTATGTTCAGACCATAGAAGCCATGGGTGCTATGGGCGTAAATAAATAAGAATGAAAAAACAGTCAAGGTTTTGAAAAACAAAGCCTTGACTGTTTTCTTTATTTCAGATCAATAAAAGCAGATGCGGGAATATTATTGCTGTTACAGAGATTTATTCCGTTTGTGGGGAAGAGATATTCTGTATTTCTGTTATATCTTACACCGTATACGGTGTAGCTTGAAGGAACTGTAACTGTATTTGTACCGCTGATGTAGGCGTTGTCTACCTCAATCCACTGGTATGTGCCGCCGATATTTACGTATACATCAAAGCCGTCAACATATCTGCCGCTGTATGCCTTTAACCCGCTTCCTACATTTTTGAAGGATACGGTAGCACTTGTACCTGAATAGCTTACACCGGTCATTATAGGACCGCTTACATATGAGAGGTTGCCTATGCCGTAGCCGTTTGCCGCAACAACATTGGCAAGTCTGTCAGCCTGCTTTTCCTTAATATAAGGATGCAGAGAGTTATACCAGGTGGTATTGGAGAACATATCCGAGGAGTTTACCAGATGGAAGTCGGAGAGCATGCCCGAGATAAGACCCTGCTCGCACTGAACGCCGCCCATATCGATATAGGCATTCGCACCGTTGTTATAGTAACAGGTGGGGAACTCGATCATATAAACGGGGAAATTTCTACGGTTACCCAGATTAGCCCTGAACCAGGTCATAAGCTCGGTGAACTGATGGGAGAAGGTGTCTGCATTCTCACCCCAGATCTCGGTGGTATTGAGACAGTCACTCTCGCCCTGATACCAGATGATACCTGCGGTGGAGAAATTACGCAAAGGATGGATAAGGTGGTTGTAGCCGAATCTTGTAGGCATTGCGGTGTTTACCAGATAACCGTCATTAAGATTATAGGTATGAACACCTGTAGAAGCATTATAGCTCTCATCTCCCCACTTTTGCGCAAGCTCGTTGGGAGCAAAGGCTATAAGGGGGAAGCCTGAGGCATCTATCTCGATAACACCTATCGGAATATCGGTCTTGTTTGACATATTGTATGCAAAGAGATAGCCGAGAGCCGAGAAGGAGCCTGTTGCGGGAGGATTTACCACCTGATTGTAGATATTTGTAGGTGTCATCCAGGTGGTGCTTGTATACTCAACGTCCTCTAAGAGAGTCTCTGTACCCTGAGCCTTTGTGCCCGTGTAGGAGGCAGTATAGGTACTGGAGTTACGGAAGAAACGGATATTGCGATCGGCATCATAGTCCCAGTTGGGCGTAAGATCGTTCTGCTGCATCTCCTGAACCTGGTTGGCAATACCGTAGAAAGCGTTAGACTGACCGATAACGTAGTACACATCACCGATAAGGATGTTACGGAAGGTCTTGGTAGCCTTGGCTGTGCTTACGGTCAGAACAAGAGGATCGGCGGTTGCAGGCAGAGTATGGGGGAAGGTTATCTTCCACGCGCCGTTTTCTACCACTGCCCAGCCGAACATATCGCCAAGAGTTGCGGTAACTATCTTACCCTCGTTTGCCTTGGTGGACCAACCCCAAACAGAAATAGGCTCGTCCCGCTGGAACATCATATTGCTGGTAAATGCCTTTGATACGTTGGCAACCGAAACGGTAGCTGTGATATCATCGCTTATTGTAACGGTCTTATAGTAGTAGCTGTCATCATCATACTGAACAACAAAGGAGTAGGTTCCGTTATCAAGGGTAATGCTGATCTTGCCGTCAACAATAGCCGAGGGTCTGAAATACTGACTTCCCTCTGCGTTCTTGATCTCGGAGGAAGTGGAATAAGTACCGGGAGCATATCTCATAACAGACATACCCTCAAGATTGCTAAAGGTAACTGTTCTGTCGGTAAGACTGAAGGTGGGAGCCTTCTTTGTTACATTGTAATAAAGATAATGCTTATATCCGTTATTATACTCAACAATAAGAGTGACCTCACCCTCGTTACGGTACTGGATCGTATATTCCGGGGCATTCTTGATATCGCTCTTATTGGAGAAGTTACGCACATCTGCCGCTGCCTTAATAGAAGCCACCGAGGTATGATGACCGTAAGCGGTACGGATGATCTTGATGTCGGGAATGTTCTGAACTATAGCCTGAAGTCCGTTACCCTTGAGCACGGGTACATCAACGGTAAGGGTATGGTGAATTACGTCATAGGTGCCGTCATTGTATCTGATAAGCACGGTATACTCACCGGGATCGGTCATAGTATATGTAAAGTCATGGGTGGTCTTTGCGTAATCTGCAAGTTTTGCTGCGGATGCCTGATACTTAAAGTCCGTGCTTGCCTTGATCTCGTTGTAGGAGTTAAAGCTGCCCTTGGCAAGCCAGGCATCCTTATAGTTCTCGGCAAAGTCGTTTACCGTAAGCTTTACACCGTATGAGGTAACATAAGGAGTAATATCCTCTACCTCTGTGTAAAGGAAGTAGCCCTTGCCGTCATTAGTTCTCACCCAGAAGGTATAGCTGCCTACCCAAGGCAGGTCATAGTTAAATACAGAGTCAACGGTATACTTATTAACTGTTGCAGCATCCAGAGTTACGTTCTTTTCTGCCGCCTTGATCTGTGAGCCTGTGGTATAGGTACCGATAGCAAAGCGTATCTCCTTGATATCAGTGATACCGTTAAGAGTTACGGTATAGTTGTCCACTCCCGCAATAACAGGCTGATTTGAAGACAGCATAGGGGTGTTACGCTCTTCGGCAGTGCCGCATACAGAGCATTCACGGCGTTCAAGTCCGTGGGAAGCTTCGGTAGCTTCCTTTACCAGCTGCCATTCGGTAAACTTGTGACCTTCTGACTTATATATTTCTGAGGAAATTATTTCATTGCACACACTGCAGTATACTGTCTTTGATCCGTCAGCGGTACAGGTAGCGTCTACGCTTACGGTCTTACCCTCGGTGTGACCGGGAGCTGTGATCACCTCGACCTCGGCATAACCGCAGGTACTGCACTTTCTGGTCTTTGATCCGTCTGTAGTACAGGTAGCGTCAACGGTTGTCCATTCTCCCCAAGTATGAACGTGGAGGTCTGTGTGCTTCAGTATGATACCGTAGCTCTTAGCACCCGTACCGTTGGTAGCGGTTCCGCTGTAGCCGTCGTAGGTCTTGTCACATACCGTAATAAAGCGTCCCCAGGTATCGGTAGCTCCTGTGTCGGTCACATATCGGTCCATATACATACAAGCCGCGCGGGAGGTGGAGCCTATGGCGGCAAGCTGTGCCTGTGTAACGGTAAGACCAAGGGACTTGGCATCAGCTACTATAACAGACCAGGGAATAGCCACTTCAAAGTGCCAGCCGTCTCCTGTGATCATACCCTTGGCGGATACGGAGGATGTAATATCCTTTTCGCTCACTTGAGAGCGGTATA
Source organism: Eubacteriales bacterium (assembly GCA_045578685.1). Taxonomy (GTDB): domain Bacteria; phylum Bacillota; class Clostridia; order Oscillospirales; family CAG-272; genus RGIG7300. Next base: position 2,969 of record JAZNKU010000291.1, on the reverse strand, counting down.
CCTTAACTGTATTGTCAGCAAATATACCTACGTTATACCACGGGGTAGTCTGCGTCTTGGTATTCTTCTCAAAGCTGCCCATAGGGTCAAGCATCAGGCACATAACGTCTCCGTTAAAGCCATAGGGCTTAGATGTACCCTGGTTGTCTACGTTGTCATAGCCTGTAGAGGGCACGGTATAGTTTCTGTCATCACAGTCGATGATGTCTGCCGCAAAGTACAGGTTACTTGCATCGTATGCAAAGTACACCTTAGCGGTGGATGTGGGCTCGTTTAATCCCCAGAATCTTCCTAAAGTAGCATCGTTAAGATTGGCCGGAGCCGACCAGGTGCCGTCTGACTCGATGTTACCGTCAACCGTAGGCGTGGACTTGGGCATCTCTACGTCGGGATTGGGCTCCACACGGTCGTGATAACCGAAAACAAACGTAGGAAGCAGCGTCAGCATGCAAAGCACAAGAGCCGCTATTCTTACAGAAAATTTCATAATTTCCTCCATAATAGAAAATAGTCATACACATTTATGATATCACAGAGGAAAATTTTTGTCAATGTTGAGTAATCAATGTCATATTATTTACAATTATTAATTGATTTTTGTTGCCGATGAAGATATACTAATAAATATGAAAAGATTATTATTTTTCGTCATGGCGGTGCTTCTCTGCCTGTCCGTGATATCATGTAAGCAAAAAGAAAATAATAAAGATACCGAAAAGGATACACCCACAGCCACCGACAATATCATCGAGGTAGTTGTCGATACGGATTCTATGAAGAAGGATGCGGTGTCGGCTCTTAACAGTATTGCTTCGGCAGATCTGGGCGGAAAGAATTTCACCGTTGCTTCCACCGCCTCCATGGTCTATGTTCCCGAGTCCAGAGACACCAACTACAAGCTTGCCATAGATGAGCGTAACCGTATGTTTGAGAAAAAATGCTCAGCCGAGCTTTTGCAGTTCAACGACAATGAGGATATTATGTTGAGAACGGCCAGGCTCAATCTTCTGTCGGGCGTGTATTATACCGATCTGTTTTCAATCCCGCAGAAGGATCTGGGAAGGTTTGCCGCACAGGGAATACTCCTTCGTACCACCTCCCTTGTAGGAGCGGATTTCTCTAAGCCTTGGTATGATGGCGATATGATGGCACAGACCGTATATTCCTCCGAGAGCTACGGGATCTACGGCGACTTTAACCGTGATATCGCAAACTATTACTGTCTTTACGTCAACCGTGAGCTTTTAAGTGCGGCAGGACTTGAGATGCCCTACGAAAAGGTAAGGGACGGCAGCTGGACCTGGGACGAGCTGTTAAATATGCTTCGTGCCAACGCCGATATCAACGGCACGGCGGGAATCTCCTCTTCCGCTATGGGACTTGTGACCAAGGCGGTATATAAATCAGGCGGCAATAAATTCGTAGATACCGGTTCGGGAAAAAAGCCCTCTCTTGCCATCAATAACGAAAAAACGGCAGGGGTAATGAGCCTGCTTCGACGCATAGGCGGCTATAAGACCCTGTATAACGAAAATGCCGAAAACGGCTCTGCGAGAAGTGATTTTATGCAAGGTAAGGCACTTTTCTATATAGGTACGGTAGGCGAGATGAAGACTATAACCACTATGACACCGGACTGGTGTATACTTCCTTTGCCAAAGACTATAGCCTCAAATGACAGCTATTACAGCTATGTTTCTCCGGATCATGCAGTTGTCGCAGTTTATGCCGGAAGCCATTGCAGTGATATCACAGAGGTCATAGATGCACTCTATGCATCCTCTACAGGCGGGTATCTGTCGGATGCGTATTATTATGAGCTTATAGATACCGCTATCAGAGATTCAAGTGCCCTTGATATGATGGACTATATCTGTGGCATAAAGGGCGGTAAGCCTATAAACGACTTTACCGATATCTATACCGAGTATCGACCCTATACCGTTGACGCCGTAGCCAAGGCAATGTATAACTATGAGCTTACGCCCCAAATTATTTTTGATTCGGTAAAAAGCGGGTTTGACGAAGTAAGAAGGGCTGACTAAATGTGAAATTTTCGTAAATATACGAAATTTCGTTTGCATTTTCATTTTAATGCTGTTATAATAAGCAAGATGCCACCGAAGGCGCAGTTTATGGGCAAGCGGTATATTACCGTACATTCACCATCCGTAGACAGGGCCTTATGGTGAGTAAATATTTTAAAAGGTGGATAAAACCATGATGACAAAAGACGAAAAGCAGGCTATAATCGAAGCTTATGCTGTTCACGAAGGCGACACAGGTTCTCCCGAGGTACAGATCGCTATCCTTACCTCCAGAATCAACACCCTCACCGAGCACCTCAAGGTGAACAAGAAGGACCATCACAGCCGTAGAGGTCTTCTTAAGATGGTAGGTCACAGAAGAAACCTTCTCAACTACCTCCAGAAGAAGGATATCGAGCGCTACCGTGAGATCATCAAGAAGCTGGGTATCAGAAAGTAATTACACAGCAGATAGGGCGGAATTATACTTTTCCGCCCTTAATTTATGTATCTTAGTCCCAAGAGACTTTGAGAAGGGTAAGGTCAGCGACCGCCCTATAGATGTTTAAAGGAGTAGAAGAATATGTTCGAAAATTTCAAGACCTTCGAGTACACACTCGCAGGCCGTCCTCTCGTTATCGAGACCGGCAAGCTGGCAGGCTTAGCAAACGGCTCCTGCCTCGTTCGTTACGGTGAAACCGTAGTTTTAGCATGCGCTACAGCAAGTGCAAAGCCCCGTGACGGTATTGACTTTTTACCGTTGTCCGTTGATTTTGATGAAAAACTCTATGCAGTAGGCCGTATCCCCGGCAGCTACAACAAGCGTGAGGGCCGTCCCTCTGAGAAGGCAATCCTTACCTCCAGAGTTATCGACCGTCCCGTACGTCCCCTCTTCCCCAAGGATCTTCGTAACGATGTTGCTATCCACCTCACCGTTATGTC
>JAZNKU010000290.1:0-2062 GCA_045578685.1 Eubacteriales bacterium | reverse complement strand
TGGAGCACATTATCAGCGACTCATCTTTCGAGGCTCTCAAGCGGCACGCAGAGCGTCATCTCCGAGAAAACAGCTAAAAAAAAGCCGAAACGGTATAACCGTTTCGGCTTTTCGATTTATTCACTTCTTCCAGGTATCGGGGATCCAGTCATGCTCCTTTTTCACGGGTTCGGGATATTCAACACCGTGGAGTTCAAGCTCTACTCTCTCGATTATCTGAGGCTCTACAGGAGTATCCACCACATAACCGGGATAAATTGTCTGCACGGGAGTAGTCTCGACCTTCTCAAGGCGCAGCAGTTCGTCCATACCCTCTATCACCTTGCCGAACACGGGGTAAACGCCCTTATGCTCGGGGCAATCCTTCAGGGGGAAGAAAGGCTCGCAGCCTGCGTTACCCATCTCGCCGTAGCCGCCCATGCATACGCAGCCGGGGTGTGAATCCAGTGCCTCCAGCTCGGGATGCAGCTCGGACTCGCGGGGGATGAGATAATGGCATATCTCGTTATGGAAAGCGGTGTAAGAAAAATCTACCCATTTGCCGGGCACGATACGCTCGATAGCGTGACCGTCAAGAGCCCCCTTACTTGCGCAATTTATGAAGCTGGCGACGGTATTGGGGGCGTATTCGGGAAGCAGCTCCACGACTATGCGGCTTCCGTTAGCCATATAAAAAGTAGCGGTAGGATTCATTTCATTCTCTCCCTGTTGTCAATCAGTATTTGAATTCGATTTCGCCAATGGCGACCACTACGTTGGTATCGCCGAAGGTGGCGGCATTATCCTTGAAAAACTTCAGCATCAGCTCAGGAGCACCCTGGTTGAGATACTCGCTGAAATACTTGAGGTTATCGTTGAGATAAGATGCGTTTGTTGCCAGCTTATCCAGTTCCTCGGCAGTATAACCACCCTCTGCATAGTTCTTGATTCGGGCTGCAAGGGTCTTGGCAAAATCATAAAATTCAACGGACTTACTCATATAGGTGCCAAACTCCTTCTCAAAGGCCTCATAACCTATTACATAGGAGTTGAGCATATACAGGGTAATTTCATTGGGATCGCTGAGATACATGGCCTTTACTTCCTCCAGACCTCCGTCAAGGACGGTGCAGATCTTGAGGTAGTAGCGATAATAGGGCATAACGAGGCCTTCCATATCGGTATACTTCTTTACGGCAGTCTCGGCAGTCTTTACGATGCCTTCAACATCAAGCTCGGGCTCCTTCTCAGCAGTACTGAGAAGAACGGTCTTGCTTGCCTGATCCCAATCGATCTCGGCGTTCATCAGCTTGCTGATTGCGCGCACAGGGAGATAGGTAGTACCGTTATAGAGGAAAACCTCTACGGAAAAGCCCTCGGAATCGGTGGGCTGGAAATATTCGTCGTTAAAATAAATACTTACGCCCGTATGGACCGAGATAGTCTTGCTCTCCACGGCAAAGGGAGATGTCGCAACATCAGCAGCACTGCCGAGCACGGGCAGTTCCTTGCCGTTGCGGCTGCCAAGATATACGCTCTTGGTGTCGTTATCCCACTCGATGCCCAGACCGAAAAGATTGCTGATGGCGCGAATGGGCAGATAGGTAGTACCGCTATACAGGAAAACTTCGACGGGCACACCCTCGGAATCAACAGGAACGAACTCCTTGCCGTCCACGCTGATTTTAATACCGGTATTGACGCTTATGCTCCCGGCATTCAATTTCAATTCTGCACCCGCAGTGAGGCAGGCGGAGAATATGGTCACCACAAGAACTACGGAAAGAATTCTGATAAAAGATTTTTTCATGGTCATACCCCTTTCTGTTCTTACATTTTACCTTGTATCGGAGATATTGTAAAGTTTGAAATACAAATTTCGCAGGTCTTCGGCAACAGAGCCATGGTATTGTCGTCTTTTTGTAGATTTCCTCCAATCTTTTGTTGCGTATCCCCACTATCCATGGTAAGATATAACAAACATTGATTTAAGAGGAGAATTATTATATGACACCCGAAAATCAGAAAAAGTATGATGAAAAAGTAGCAAGAGTTGAGGCCGCTATCGCGCTCAAAGAGCCCG
>JAZNKU010000289.1:0-3962 GCA_045578685.1 Eubacteriales bacterium | reverse complement strand
CTGGTAACAATACCTATTGCATCGTATATTAAATTCGGTATAGCACGTTCAAAGGAAGCTATAAGGAGGTTGAAATGAAAAAATTTATAGGTCTATGGATCACCGCTGCTATCCTGCTCTGCCTCGGTATATCACTTACCGTTGCGGGAGCCGCAAGCGGTGCAACAAAGATAATTAAAAATTCAGACGGCTTTATTGATAAAGCAGTCAAGTTCTTGGAAAGCAATATAATTAAACACGAACAACCCGTTGAGATAACAGAAGCCACAGGCATCGAGGAGAATATACAGAAACTCAACATCTATCTTGAGGGATATGCAATAGCCCTTAAACCCACAAACAAGAGCGATATAAGCATAAAGCACAATGCTGCCTCTAACAATGATATAAATATAATCAACGAAAACGGCGTTGTGATCATTGAAGGAAAAAACGACAATACAACCTTTAAAAACCACGCTGTAGAAATATTCCTACCTGTCAAATTCTCACCCGAGGTAATTATAGAGAGCGAAAACGGAGCAATTTCTATCGAAGAATTGTCACTTACTTCCCTTACCTGTGCAACGGGTAACGCCGCAATATCGGTCGAGGATGTCCGCTGTGATGCAAACTTATCTTTGACTACCCTCAATGCACTTATAAGCGTCGAGGATGTATATGCTGACAACATTAGCATCAACTCAGAGACAGGCATAATCACATTTGATTCCCTGAGCTTTAACTTCCTTGATGTAACAAATGAAACAGGTGCGATAAACGGCGAGCTGGAATCGAGATCGTTATATACCGTAACAACAACTCATAACGGTACTGCAAATACAGTAGGAACGGGAAACAAGACCGTTAATATTACAAATAACACAGGTATTATAAAGATAGAATATGACAACTAACAACAAATCCCCTCGTATATGAGGGGATTTAATTGTTATATAAATCAGCCAAGATAGTAATTACCCAGAGCGTCTGCTGCCATGATTGCAGCATATACGCTGTCAGCAGTAACAGTAAAGGGCATGTTGTGGATGGTCTCACCCTCAACGGACGCTGCCTCTGCAACCGCTCTGATCTTCTCGGGAGTAACCTCTGTGATACCAAGCTCACGGAGTGTAACAGGAAGACCTGCTTCGATACAGAAGAGTATAACCTCCTCAAGCTCCTCTGCGTTCTCCATAACGAGCTGAGTAATGGTACCGAATGCTACCTTCTCACCGTGGTACATGTGATGGCACTCGGGAAGAACGGTAAAGCCGTTGTGGATAGCGTGAGCACCTGCAAGACCGCCACTTTCAAAACCGATACCGGAAAGGAGAGTGTTTGCCTCGATAACCTTGTTAACTGCAGGAGTGCAAACGTTTCTCTCAAGTGCGAGCTTAGCATCAATACCGTTATCGATAAGTGTGTTGTAGCAGAGCTCTGCAAGAGCGAGAGCTGCGTTGGTAACCGTACCGCCTGCACATGTGCCTGAGTTAGAAGCTGCTGTAGCTCTTGCCTCAAACCAGGTTGCAAGGGCGTCACCCATACCGGATACGGTAAGTCTTGCGGGAGACTTTGCGATAACGTCTGTGTCCATAAGAACAAGGTTGGGGTTAGCGGGTAAGAAGAGATATTTCTCGAATACGCCCTCGTCTGTGTAGATTACCGAAAGAGCACTACAGGGAGCGTCGGTAGATGCAATAGTGGGAACGATAACAACGGGAAGCTCGCAGAAGTAAGCAACAGCCTTTGCGGTATCAAGGATCTTACCGCCACCGATACCGATGATAACGTCACTGCCCTTTTCTGCAACGATCTTCTTAAGTCTCTCGATCTCGGTCATAGAGCACTCACCGTTGAAATAGTCAAAGCCGATACTTGTTGTATCAAAACTATCTTCAATATCCTTGCCTACACGCTTGTAACCGGACTCGCTGATAAGTGCGAGAGCATTTTTACCAAGCTTGGAAACATACTCACCTAATTTTTTTAATTCACCTGCCCCCTGTACATACTTGGAAGGGCTGATAAGAATACTTGCCATTATAAATTCCTCCGAATAAACGATGATATTTTATATTATTCTACAGATAGATTTAAAACTATTCAATACTTATTTATGAATATTCATAAACCAGTCTATAAGCTCATTTCCCGAATATACGATATCCCAACAGTTATGGGTAACACCGGGAAATACTGTAAGCTCTGCCCTTCCGCCGTTACGGTTGATGGAGCTTGCCATAGACAAGCTGTCGTGAACATCAACCGAAGGATCACAGTCACCGTGGTATATACGGCAAGGCAACTGTGCAAGGATGCCGCCGTACCAGTTGATGCCGCTTCCGCATATGGGAGCGATAGCAGCAAATCTAACGGGCTCTGCCTGAGCCATAAGATAAGTGCCGGTACCTCCCATGCTTATACCTGTAAGGTATATCCTCTTCTCATCAATAGGCAGGATATCACATATATAATCAAGAAATTTATGAAGTGACTCCACATAGTTACCCCAGTATTTTTCAGCGGGACATTGAGGAGATATAAATATAAAAGGATATTCTCTGCCATCCTCGACATGATACTTCATGTAACCGTGTTTACAAAGAATATCAAGGTCGTCGCCTCTCTCCCCTGCTCCGTGAAGAAAGAGCACAAGGGGATATCTTTTATTTTCATCAAAATTCTTCGGCAGATATCTGATATATCCAAAGCTCTGATAATGCTCAGACTCGTAACGGTGCTTAGTGTACATTCTTCTTCTCCTTTGAAGGAACAAAAAGAATAAAAATCATCGAGCTTACAAAAAGCAGATAGGGATAGAATAACAACGGTATTATGTCAAATGCTGACAATTTTCCTCCAAGCTCAGCAACCGCAGACAGCGCAACAAGCATCTGAGCGCCGTAAGGGATTATCGCCTGAAAGATACAAGAGAAGGTATCGAGTATAGATGCAGACTTACGGGCAGAAATACCGTAATTATCCGCAATATCCTTCGCTATGGGATTAGCCATAACTATAGCAACGGTGTTGTTTGCAGTTGCTATATCAAGAATACCTACAAGCAGACCCATACCGAACTGACCGCCCTTTTTACCCTTAAACACCTTTTTGATTCCGTAGAGCAAAGCGTCAAATCCTCCGAACTCACGGATAAGAGAGCAGATAGAGGCAACAAGGATGGTAACAACCATAGTCTCAAACATGCCCGCAGCACCCGAACCCATATTACCGAGAAGATCAGTGAATGTAACCGAACCTGTTATAAGCATGATAGCAGAGCCGGAAACTATACCGATCATAAGAACAATAAACACGTTTATTCCCACGATACCGCCGATAAGCACGAGAACATAAGGAATTATCTGTATAAGATTATAGTCGTGGACTATCTCACCGCTTATTTCTGTATTGAAAGACATTACAAGTATGATGATCAGAGAAACGGCAGCTGCCGGAAGAGCTATAAAGAAGTTTTCTCTGAACTTATCCTTCATATGACAACCCTGACCGTTACATGCAGCAATGGTAGTATCAGAAATAAAGGAAAGATTATCGCCAAACATCGAACCTCCTACAACGGTTGCAACACATAATGCAAGGTCAAAGCCAGAAGCGTTTGAAACCGCAACGGCGATAGGAGTGATAAGGGTTATGGTACCAACCGAGGTACCCATGGCAAGGGATACGAAGCATGCTACCATAAACAACACAACGACGGCGTTCTTCGGAGGAATGACCGAGAGCATAAAGTATGCAACGCTCTCCGCAGATGCTCTGCCGACTACGCCCACAAATATACCCGCTTCAAGGAATATGAGAAGCATGGTGATAATATTCTTGTCACCGACACCCAGACCCATTATCTCAAGCTTTCGGTCAAATTTAATAGCTTTGTTCTGTAGGCAAGCCACCAACAAAGCTACAAGAAATGCAACAACTATGGGTATATTATAAAATCCCATAGGTATCTTTAAAAT
>JAZNKU010000288.1:0-1709 GCA_045578685.1 Eubacteriales bacterium | reverse complement strand
CTCTGTGACGGTGTATATCATCGCAGGCCGTATTTCGGGCGGAATAAAGCCGTATCTTAACGCTAAGCTTATCCGCACGGTGTTTGCCTTTTCGATTCCTTTGGGCTTGGCGTCTGTGGTCGGTACGCTAAATGTAGAGCTTGACAAGCTTCTTATCGGTGCTCTTATGGATACCGAGAGCTTTGCTATCTACAGCAACGCTGCAAAGGAACTGCCCGTGACCATGATAGCATCCTCATTTACCGCAGTTCTTCTGCCTCAGATGGTAAGGATGCTTAAAAAAGAGGATCACCGCGGAGCTATAAAGCTCTGGGGTAACGCAACCACACTCAGCATGATACTTATTGCGGTTATCGGAGTAGGCTGCTTCGTATACGCCGAGGATGTAATAAAGATACTCTACAGTGAAAAGTATGTCGAGGGTGTATGGGTGTTCAGACTTTACTCCTTGCATCTTCTTATGAGATGTACATACTACGGTATGGTGCTTAACTCTATAGGTAAGACAGGCTTTATCTTCTGGTGTTCTATCGGAGCGTTGGGCTCAAACGCAGTGCTCAACCTCGTGCTCTTTAAGATATTTGATCTATTTGGCCAGTCTATGGTGGCTCCCGCCGTTGCTACACTTATCTCAACCACCGCTATGGCCATACTTCAACTTGTTGTTACGGCAAGGAGCCTTGATATTCGTTTCCGAGAGGTATTTCCATGGCGGCAGGCGGCAGGCATACTGCTCATCAATATAGCCTTTGGTGCCGTATTCTTAGGTGTTAAAAAGGTGTCCCCATTAGATACTGTCTTTTCAAATGTCACCATTTCTGACAAGGCGCTTGACGGCAGCGTAATAGAATCCGTGATACTCGGTTGTATCTGGGTGCTGGCTTACTTTGGTGTGATGCTTAAGCCTATCAAGAAAAAATGGAGAAATTTAAAGGTTAAGGATTAAAAATATGAGAATTGGTATACTGACCTTCCACCGCAGTATAAACTACGGTGCGTATATGCAGTCGCTTGCCCTTTCCCACGAGATATGTAAGCGTTTTCCGAGCCATGAGGTGGAGGTGATCGACTACACCAGCCTGGCTATGGAAAAAAACTACAGGGTACGCTTCAAGCCCCGTATGGTGCGATATCCTCTTGAGTTCTTCAGAAAGATAAAGCGTAAAAAGGTTTTTCGAGACTCTCTTAAATACCTTCCCCTGTCTCCCACACATATAGTGGAGGATGATACACAGAGGATATTTGAGTATATCAGGGACAGATACGATATAGTAGTTGTAGGCTCTGACGCGGTATGGAACTGGATCAAGAGAGGCTTTCCCAACCCCTATCTGCTTGATATAGGCACGGGTGTAACCAAGCTTAGCTACGCCGCTTCAGCTTACGGTATGGATATGAAGCATGTAACCGAACAGAGAAGAAATGCGTTTGGAAAATCTCTATCCGAGTTTAAGTTCATAGGTGTACGCGATGCTTATACCGATAATCTGGTTCACTACTGTGCCAAGGACGCAGTGACAAACTTCAACTGCGATCCTACGACATTTCTTGATATAGATTATGTATATGAGCTTCTGGGTACAGACCCCGACAGCTTCAGAAAAATGATATACAAGAAGGCAGGTATTCCCGAGGACAAGAGGATAATCTGCACCATGGGTACAAACCGTCACCTTGTGCGTAAGCTTAAGGCAAAGTACAGTGATACC
>JAZNKU010000287.1:0-2418 GCA_045578685.1 Eubacteriales bacterium | reverse complement strand
TTCATAGACTGTCCGCCGTCAACGATAATATCGGCTCCTACCTCACGGAAGGTCTGCTGTATACCCGCACCGCAGGCCGCAACAACGACACCGTATTCCTTGCGGGTCTCGGGAGAGGGCTTAGCCTTGATACCGCTGTCGATGGTATTGTTATGCTGAAGAGACATGTTCTCGATCTTCAGCTTGAGAAATTCTCCGTACTGCTGACAAAATGCAAGCACCCTGTCGGGGGTCATGGTATGAACATGGACCTTTAAGATACTGCCGGTCTTGACCGCAGCCACCGAGTCACCGATAGAGGTGAGATAGTCGGTTACCGTCTTTACATTGAACGCGGCGATATCGCACTTGGCGTTCTGAAGTCGTACAAGAAGCTCGGTACAGTAGCCGAATTCAAGCACGCTGTCCTCGGTAAAGAGGTCGGGATTGATGCTGTTCTCCGCCGCCTGAGTCAGAGGAATATCAGAGCCCTCCTCACCGTCGATAAGCATTCTTCTCATTCCGCGGAGGATATAGATAAGTCCTGCACCGCCCGAGTCAACAACGCCTGCCTTCTTAAGCATAGGCAGTCTTTCGGGAGTACGGCCAAGGGAGCGCTTTGCCTCGTCTACCACCAGGGTGAAGAAGCCCTCCACCGTTCTGCTGTTATGCTCACAGGCATAGTCTACAGCCTCTCTTGCAACGGTGAGTATCGTACCCTCGGTGGGCTTCATAACGGCACCGTAAGCATGCTTAACGCCCTCCTGAAGTGCTCTCTTGAAGTCGGGTACATCAGCCGCCGCAACACCCTCAAGCCCTGCAGCGATTCCGTCAAAGAACTGAGAAAGAATAACGCCCGAGTTACCTCTTGCCGAAAGAAGCATTCCGTCCGCCGCCTTACGGGCAACGACAGCTATGCTCTCGTTTTCCTCCTTTGCCGCCTCAACACCGCCCATAAAGGTGAGAAACATATTGTCTCCGGTGTCGCCGTCGGGTATGGGAAACACATTGAGGTTGTTGATCTCCTCTATATGCTTATGGAGCCGCAAAGCACCTCTGTGAAGCATCTTTGCATATATAACTCCGTCTATCTTCTGTGGTATTGTCATATCATTCTCCTGACTTTATCTAACGCTTCCAAGGAAGAAAAGTGCGATGGTACCGGGGCCGGAATGTGCTCCGATAACAGGTCCTGTGTATACAACCTTATCGACATTTGCTCCCTGTTCTGCGAGCATATTCTTTAAGGTCTCAACATCCGCGTCGCAATCTGCATGGCAGATGAATATGGTACCGTTTTTATCAATTACAGTTTCGGCAAATTTGTCGGCCAGACCCTTGAGAGCAGCCTTACGGCCTCTTGCCTTAAATACGTTTACGAGGTGACCCTCATTGTCAACATGCATAACCGGCTTGATGCCCAGTACACCGCCGACAAAAGCCGCAGCAGGACTTACTCGTCCGCCTCTCTTAAGGTAAACGAGATCGTCAACGGTAAACCAATGACAGAGATTAAGCTTGTTATCCTCAAGATACTGTGCTACCTCGTCAAGGCTCTTGCCCTCGTCGCGAAGATTCTTTGCAAGATAAACGAGAAGTCCCTGCCCTGCAGAAGCCGCAAGAGTATCAACGCATACCACCCTGTTGTCCGGATATGTATCCGCAAGCTGCTTTGCCGCGATAGCCGCAGAATTACAGGTGGTGGAAAGGCCGGTAGAAAATCCGATATAGAGAATATCCTTACCGCCTTTGAGTTCCTCCTCGAAGGCACGCTTGAAGCTCTCGGTGTTTACGGCTGCAGTCTTTGCAACTGCACCCTCTCTCATTCTGTTATAAAAAGCAACAGGCTCAACCTCGTCGTTCAAAAGCACCTTGCCCTCGTCCTCAAAGGTGAGGCTGAGGCTTATATGCTTTACATTCCATTCTTTAAGCGAAGGTACATCGATATCACAAGCCGAATCGGTGTAGATGATATATTCATTCATTTTTACATCCTCCATATACTCTATATTTATAATTTATTATACTATTATAATACATTATTTTGCTAAAATAGTCACGAAACTGTTAATCATCGCTCCTATACAGAAAAAACACCGACAGTAGAGTGACGAAAAAACCACTCTACCCACAGTAGGAACCCTTATAAATACTACTTGCATTTGATGTAAAAGTGTGTTATAATAGACTAAACGGAAATTTATTTTAAAGCATTGAAATTTTATGCAGTAGACCTATTCTATTTTCGGTGGTGATATTTATCAAGGATTTAAAGCCTATTATAGCTAAAAATATTGCCGAGCTTCGCCGTACAAACGACACTACTCAGGCAGAGCTGGCAGAAAGGTGTGGAGTTTCTTCTAGTACAGTGGTACGTATAGAAAGTGGCGTTGATTCAAAAATATCAAATTATATAAAAATTTTAAAGGTTTTAGGGCT
>JAZNKU010000286.1:0-2903 GCA_045578685.1 Eubacteriales bacterium | reverse complement strand
GGGTGCCATACCTGCATTTATAAGCAGGAGGGATTTATCATTGATTGGTACAAGAGGAAAGCTCTTGTGTTTTAAGTGTCCTTTGGACTCAAAAAAGTTGAGGTATTTTTCGCGCAGCTCGTTAAGACCTGTCCATTTCATAATATATATTCCTCCAAAGTAGTTTACAATAAAATATATTATAATCCTTAATTTTTCATATGTCAATATAAAAAGGAACGGAATTAACCGTTCCTTAATAATATTATTTGAACGAGGTGCTCGAGTTGAGAACTATGGTGCTGTACATAAAGAGTATGTCGGCATTCTCGAAATCAGCAAATGCGCTAAGCATGTCGCTTGATACATATCTTATATCAATCAGAGTTGTTTTTGCATAACCCTGTGCAAGCAGAGGTGCCATGCTTGAGCCGAAGGAATCACGGAATATGATAAGCTCGCGGTCGTTATCTGCATTCGGATTTTCTATGGTTTGTACAGCCACCGCGCCCGAAAGAAACATCTCGTAGGGATCCTTTGATGTGATCTTGGACATATCGTATACAGATGATTCTACAGGCTTGCCTGTATCATAGATCGTTACCTTGAAGCCGTCTATCGTCTCGTTGGTAAGATAGCTTATGCTGTCCGGCTCTACAGGGAGAGCATACTGACCGCAGTAGACCCCGTAAAAGGGCTCTTTCACGTCATTTACTGTATATTCGGCAGGAATACCTACTCCCATTTTCTCTGCTAATACAGAGGCTGTATCGGGGAGATTTTCCTGTTTCCAATGGGTATCGGTGTAGTAATAATCACCGATCTCGAGTGTATATACGAGATCAATATATTCCATGTAAGGAGTCTTTGACTTCATATAGTCGAACATTTCTTTATAGTCGAGATGCAGATAACCGTTTTTTTCGGCTATAAAGTAATTCTTGTCGGGGATTATGCTGAAAAAGATGTTATTTGACTCGTTAAGATATTTGTCAATGATCTTGTCGAACTTTGCTATAGCATTGTCGAGCATTGTGTAGCTTAAGGGATATTCTACCTTCGAGAGGTGGCCTGCCGCTGAAAATATCTTATTATTGTCCTTTTTACGAAAGATGTTTTTCTCACCGTAAGCCTTTATTCCTCTGAAGCTGTCACGCAAAGGGAACTGATCGAGGGTGTAATCCTCAAATTGCTTCATGAACGAGCCTGATAAGAGAGTTTGGGTGTTAAGCTCGGGAAATTGATCGAGTGCGCGTCGTTCGGCATCCGAATAAGCATCCTGAGGCTTGATGAAAGCATATACACTGAAGCCTCCCAGTATTGCGCAAAGGAGGATAATAGTAATAATATTTTTAATTTTCATACTTGCCTCCTAAAATCTGAAATACAGGAAGGGGTTAAAGGAACCGTCAACCAGGTATGCGGTACAAAGAATAAGGAGTACAGCAAGGAATATAGGCTCGATGTATCCGCATATCTTAAGCTTAGATACCAGCTTCTTGGGGATGGGTGTTGCACCGATAACAGCCATGATCATAACAGCTCCGAAGCTTCTGAGATAGTAGAAAAACTCAGCCGAAACAATGGAATAAGAACCGTATCCAAAGAGTCCGCCGATATAAATGAGTGCCTCCTTCATGTCGGCTGCATTGAATATTACGAAGCTTATCATTACAAGGAAAAGGACATATATATGAGATAATATACGGTTCTTTTCAAGGAATTTCTTCAATACGAATTTTTCAAGCAAGAGAAGTACGGCAAAGTAAAGTCCCCAGACGATGAAATTCCAGGCCGCACCGTGCCAGAATCCGGTGAACATCCATACGACAAGAATGTTGCGGATGAATTTAAGAGTATTTACACGATTTCCTCCCAAAGGTATATATACATAGTCTCTGAACCATGAGCCTAAGGACATATGCCATCTGCGCCAGAATTCGGTTATACTGCGGGATATATACGGATAATTGAAGTTCTCGATGAATTTGAATCCGAACATACTGCCCAGACCTATTGCCATATCGCTGTAACCCGAGAAATCGAAATAGATATGCAAAGTAAAGGCGATCGCATACAACCAGAAGAACATGACTGATTTGTCATCTGAAGCCTTGAATATATCACAAAGCTCACCTAAAGCGTTGGCTATAAGGATCTTCTTAGATAGACCTATAACGAATCTTCTTATACCGAAGGATACCTTTTCGACGGTATGTGTACGGTCATTCAGCTGGATCTCAATATCAGTATATCTTACGATAGGTCCTGCGATAAGCTGAGGGAAAAATGATATATAAGCAGCAAGGTCAACAGGATTTTTCTGTGCCTTGGTATCTCCGCGGTACACATCTATATTGTAGCTCGTGAGCTGGAAAGTGTAGAAACTTATACCTATAGGCAGAGCTATTTTGAGAAGGGGTACGGACATGCCTGTTACTGCATTGAAGTTGGTGATAAAGAAATCAACGTACTTAAAGTAACACAGCATGCCAAAGCCTACAAAAAGTGCCAATATCAACCATAGTTTTGATCTGCCGTTGTTTCGGTCTCGCTCGGTGAGGATACCGAATACATAGCTTGCAATAACCGCAGCTATCATTATTACGACATATTTCGGCTCGCCCCATGCATAGAAAATAAAGCTGACAAGCATCAGTACGGTGTTTTTCAGACATTTGGGGACGATAAGATAAAGTATAAACGTTATCGGCAGAAAGTAATATAAGAAGGGAATACTTGAAAAAAGCATAATAACCTCTAATAATCAAGGGTGCATTTCTGCACCCTTATTTTAGCTAATGTAGATGTTGATTATTCTGCCATCTCGCCGTCGAACGCGGCAGGAACGTCAACGTCACCCATATCGCCGATCATGTCATCCTGTACCATATCGGAAGGATTCTCCTGCTCAAAGGACATGG
>JAZNKU010000285.1:0-6714 GCA_045578685.1 Eubacteriales bacterium | reverse complement strand
CCAGCCGATGTTGATTACCATGTCTATCTCGTCCGCACCGTTGACAACAGCGGCACGGGTCTCGAAGATCTTGGTGGCGGTGGTGGAGTATCCTGTTGGGAAGCCGATAACTGTACATATAGCCAGTCGCTCTCCACAGTATTCCTTTGCCTGCTTTACAAAGCTTGCAGGAATGCAAGCTGAAGCTGTGCCGTATTTCATAGCATCGTCTAAAATTTCCTTTATCTGTTCCCAGGTGGAATCAGGTGCCAGAAGTGTGTGATCTACCTTTGAAAGAATTTCCTTGATATCCATAATTATCTCCTCTCCAATATATCCAATAACATTTTATCTGCTTCTATTATCACAGCAACATCCTCACCCGAAATATTGCACACAAGGCAATATGCCTTCGGCGGAAAGATATTGTTGCAAAAATTGTATATCTTATATACCTTGTTGTATTTTTCCTTTAAGGAATATCCCTTTTCCTTTTCATCTATAGCAACTATGTCACCGTATTCTATTGCGGCGACAAGAGATATCTTTTTACCCGTGAGCTTTCTTATATTCAACACTCTTTTTTCCGAGTCTGCCTCGTATGTGTGGTCGGTCAGCGAATATCGTGATATAATGTGAATAGCAACGGCAACACTCACCATCGCAATAAGCTGCATTATGATAGAGGAAACCATATCCATTCTTGAAGCCGCCATGGCAACGATACATATAAGTATAAGGAATATAGGGACCACAATATGAGCCTTGCTCACTCTTTTGGGATTGTATATGTACATATTATACCTCTGCGTTATTAAGCATAATTCCTGATTTCGTTATTTCAATAACTCCGTATCCTGCCTTATATCCCAATGGCGGTCTTGATATGCTGCCGGGATTGAAGATATAAAGGCTCTTTCCCATTATGTCGGGAATATATCTGTTATCCGGAATATGGGTATGTCCGTAAAGAACTATATCACATTCCTTTTCCACCGCACGGTATTCAAGAGCCGTGGTACCGAATTTTACGTTATACATATGGCCGTGGGTCACCATTATTCTGACTCCCTCAAGATCAAGGACCGTCTCTCTGACCCTCTGAGCACCGCCCCAGTCCTCGCCGTTTCCGTTGACGGTAACAAAGGGAATCGGAGAATAAAGCTGTCCCAGTGTCTCAAACTCACGGCAACCGTCGCCTAAATGTATACACAGATCAAAACGGTTGTGATTGCGGTGGAGGGCTTCTCTCATGTTTGTATCACTGTTATGCGAATCCGAAAAAACAAGTATTCTCATAGTAACCTTTCTGTTTTCTCAACATATATTGATAATAAATATATATGCGAGGCGATGGAAATGAATATTGACCCCAAAATACTGAACCAACTGTCAAATATGGACCCGACGGAATTGTCTGATAAAATTTCTGCAATATCAAGATTATTGGGTACAGACCCCGAATATATAAAAAGTCTTATCGGTTCACCCGAGGATATGCAGAAAAGGCTCAGGGGATTAAGCGAAAGCGATATTAAAAATATATCTCAAAAAATAGATCCCGAGCTGATCAAAAAATTGAATACGGGAGATAAGCATAATGGAAAATAACGATCTCTCTGCTCTCCTGTCGGGAGTTATGTCCGACCCGGAGGTTATGAGTAAGCTCTCGGGTATTCTGTCAAACCCCGAGGCTATGAAAACAATATCAGGTGCGGTGTCGGGTGCATCGGCTGAAAAAGAGAAAAGGTATGATGCACCTGCCTTGCCCAAGATACCTCAAAACGAGGAATCAAGAAACCGTGCAAGGCTTATTTCGGCTCTCAAGCCCTATCTCAACGCCGACCGCCGTGACAAGGCGGATAAGCTTTTAGGCTTGCTCAGCATCCTTGAGCTGACAGGCTCGGCAAATCTTTTCAAACGGGGGGATTAAATGTATCAGAGAAGCTATCCACAATCCGAATATATTCCCCCGAACTATAAGGGCAACGCCTTTGATCCTCCTCCAAAGGAAAGCCCCTGCGACACCTGTGAGGGCTGTGAAAAGAAGGCGGTGTGTGAGCCCAAGCCTGAGAATGAAGAAAAGAATATACTCTCCTCTATCTTTACCCGTCGCGACGGCTCGTCCTTTGCCTTAGACGATATAATACTCGGCGGACTTATAGTCTTACTCCTTAACAGCCACGCCGATGATGAGCTGCTATTGATTTTGGTGCTGTTATTTATATCGGGAATATAAATAACAATGAAATGACAACTACGTTGTCGTGAAATGGCTTCGCCATGAAATGACACCAAAGGTGTCGTTAAGGTAGATTTTTGCCTTGGCGAAAATCAATTTAATTGAATTAGCTTTCGCCCACCGCATCGAAGATGTATTTCACGAACACGAAGTGTTCATTTCATCAAAAATAGTCGGGCACCTGCCCGACTATTTTCTTAATTGTATAGAAATCTGCTCCAAATCGGGCACTGAACAAATAGTTTAGATTAAAGAATAGTCTCGATTGTCCCTGCGGATGTGGTCCGCCTATTTTCTCAATTGTACATCATTTCGGGCGATTATCTCCCAGAACCATACGGGGAGATCAAAGTCATAGTCCACCAGTATGTTTCTCTTTACGTGTGCTATCTGCTTGAACTTGACGGTATTATCGTAAAAGAACGCATAATCCACCAAGGGCAGAATGTTACGAAGGGTCTCGGGTAATCTCTCAAAGCGCTGCTGTATCAGCTTGTCGTCTACACCGTGACCGCCCTTCTCTACACGGGTATGAACACGGCGGACCGCGGTCTCAAGATTCTCAACCCCCACATAGTAGAGCTGAATGGTATAGCCCGCTTCTCTTGCCTTCTTGATCTGACGAAGTATGGTCGAGCTTGCAAGGGTGGTCTCCTGATGAAAGGTAACCCCTCGGTTAAGACAGTCTGCCATCATATTCATCGCCTGTCGGCTCGCCTTGATCTGCAGAAGGCTGTCCTGCCAGCTTCCCTCACTTGCAACTATCTCGTCAACATTTATGCGCTCTCCCAGATTCTCGTATTTTCGCAAAATCTGAGAAAGGCTGGTCTTGCCTGCGCCGTTAACGCCTGCAAATATCGTATATTTTGGCTTCATAACAGAAGCTCTCCTATTACCTTCTCCTGCTCAAGCTGTAATTTAAGGTTTAACAGCTTACGGTAAAATATCTTCTCCTCACGGGTAGCACCGTTAAGAAGACATCTCTCCAGCTCCTTTGTGGTAGTCTGAGAAAACTTAAGATATAAGTCACCGGGAAGGCGAACTGTAGGTTTCTTTGGTGTAGGCATGGTGTACCTCCGAAAATGCGGAATGCGGAATGCGGAATTGTGGTGGAAAACCGCCAAAACGGTTTTCTTCCTTAACTCCTAACTCCTAATTAATAATACTTATTATTCCTCTGTTTTCTTTACTGCAATTCCCAGCTCGTCGAGATCTGCTACATTTACGGGAGCGGGACACTGGGACATAGGCTCGGATGCGTTCTGGATCTTGGGGAATGCAACAACATCACGAAGGCTCTGAGCATCGCACATGATCATAGACAGTCTGTCAAGACCCATACCGGAGCCGCCGTGAGGAGGTGCACCGTACTTGTAGGCGTCAACGAGGAAGCCGAACTTTGCATCTATCTCTTCCTCGGTCATGCCGAGAGCCTCAAACATCTTCTGCTGAAGCTCGTAGTCTGTGATACGGATAGAGCCGGAAAGCAGCTCGGTACCGTTAAGCACCATATCGTAAGCCTTTGCTCTGACAGAGCCGGGATCGGTTGTAAGGTTAGGCAGGCACTCCTCCATAGGCATGGTGAAGGGGTGGTGCATAGCATCCCAATGCTGGGTGTCCTCGTTCCACTCGAAGAAGGGGAACTCGGTGATCCAAAGGAAATTGTAACCTTCGGGAATGATATCAAGCTTCTTTGCAACTGCAAGACGAAGTGCACCGAGAACGGGAAGAACTACCTTGTTCTTGTCTGCAACGAAGAGTGCAACGTCACCCTTCTGACAATCGATTCTTTCAAGGATAGCCGCCATCTCTTCCTCGGTCATAAACTTGGCAAAGGAGCAGTTGGGAGTATCCTCAGCATATCTGATAAATGCAAGGCCTTTGGCGCCGATGCCCTTAGCCTGCTCGGTGAGCTTGTCTATCTCCTTACGGGTAAGAGTGGAAACTGCGTTCTTGGCAACGATACATCTTACGCTACCGCCGCCTGCAACAGCACCTGAGAATACACCGAAGCCGCAGTCAGCTACAAGATCAGAAATGTCGGTTATCTCCATTGCGAAACGGGTATCAGGCTTATCCGAACCGAAGCGGTTCATAGCCTCGGCAAAGGTAAGACGGGGCATAGGTGTGGGGATATCAACGTCAAGAACTTCCTTAAAGAGTCTCTTGATAAATCCCTCGTTCATCTCCATAATGTCTTCCTGTGTAGCAAAGGACATCTCTAAATCTATCTGTGTAAACTCGGGCTGACGGTCCGCGCGTAAATCCTCGTCGCGGAAGCAACGGGCAAGCTGGATGTATCTGTCGTAGCCGGAGAGCATAAGAAGCTGCTTGTAGATCTGAGGAGACTGAGGAAGCGCATAGAAGCTGCCCTTGTGAACTCTGGAGGGAACGAGGTAGTCGCGTGCACCCTCGGGAGTGGACTTGATCATCATGGGAGTTTCGATCTCAAGGAAGCCGTTTTCGTAATAATACTCACGGGCAACTCTTGCAATATTGTGACGCATGATGATGTTCTTCTGCATCTGGGGACGGCGAAGGTCGATATAACGGTACTTGAGAGCCGTCTCCTCGCCTACATTGGAGTTATCGCCAACCTCAAAGGGAGGTGTCTGGGCAACACCCAAAACCTTGAGCTCATCAACTGCAATCTCGATCTCACCTGTGGGGATGTTCTTGTTTACAGAGCTTCTCTGTCTTACAACACCCTTTGCACTAAGCACCCACTCGCTTCTGATGCCGAACGCGGTATCAAATATAGCCTTGTCGGTCTCGTCGTCAAAAGCAAGCTGAACAACACCTGTACGGTCACGGAGGTCGATGAAGATAAGACCGCCAAGGTCACGCTGACGCTGTACCCAGCCGTTTACCGTAACTCTCTTGCCTATATCCTCAGTGCGGAACTCTCCGCAGTATTTGGTTCTTTTATCTGCACTTGTAAAGATCTCTGCCATCTCTTTTTACCTCATTTCATTGCATTGACCAGAGCCTGCATATCGGTAAAGTCTACCTCTACCTGACTGGACTGGTGCATATTCTTAAGTATAGCCTTGCCGTTCTCTATCTCGTTGTCACCGATGATAAGAGTATACTTGGCATTTATCTTGTCTGCGTATTTCATCTGTGCCTTAAGACTTCTTGCCACAAGGTCGTACTCGGCGTAAACACCCTCACGGCGTAACTTAGCTACGATGCCTGCCGCCTTGCACTGAGCAGCCGCACCCATAGGAGCGATATAGAGAAGAGGCTCGTGCTTATTTTCGGGAATTGCACCACAGGCTTCCATCGCAAGGATAAGACGGGTGATACCCATAGCAAAGCCGATACCCGGCATAGCGGGACCGCCGATCTGCTTCATAAGACCGTCGTATCTGCCGCCGCCGCATACCGTGCTCTGTGCACCGATAGCGGTACAGATGAACTCGAATACCGTTCTGGTATAATAGTCAAGACCACGAACGATATTTGTATCTATCTCATATTCTATACCCATCTCGTCAAGATGATTCTTTAACTTCTCCATATGGTCTGCACAACCCTCGCAGAGGTGGTCGATAGACTTGGGAGCGTCCTTACCAATACCCGAACATATGGGGCTCTTGCAGTCGAGGATACGCAGGGGATTGGTCTCCAGTCTCTGCTTACAGGTGTCACAGAGCTCGTCCTCGTGAGACTTGAAATAATCGTAGAGAGCCTGTCTGTATTTAGGTCTGCAATCCGGACAACCGATAGAGTTGATGTGCAGCGACACATCCTTTATACCAAGCTTTGAGATGATCTCGTTGGCAAGAGCAATAACGTCGGCATCTGCCGCTGCATCTGCCGCACCGTACATCTCTACGCCGAACTGATAGAACTCACGGCTTCTGCCTGCCTGAGGCTTCTCGTAACGGAAGCAGTTTATCATATAATATAACTTAAGAGGAAGTGTATCAGAGCACTTACCGTTCTCAACCAAAGCTCTTGCTACAGAGGCAGTTCCCTCGGGACGAAGGGTAAAGCTGCGGTTCTCACGGTCGGTGAAGGTGTACATCTCCTTCTGTACCACGTCGGTGGTATCGCCAACACCGCGCTGAAAAAGCTCTGTTGACTCAAAGGTAGGTGTTCTTATCTCACCGTAGCCGAAATTGGCTGCGGTATCTCTTGCTGTCTTTTCGATATACTGCCACAGGGGGGTATCGGAGGGCAGGATATCAAATGTTCCTCTCGGTTTCTGTATCATCGGAATTCTCCTAACTAAAATGTGTTTATTTAGAAAATCACTCAAATCGGGCACTGATAAATCACTTTACCGTAACGATATGCCCGATTGTCGTAGCGGTCCGTGACCGCATTTGAATTACATTATATTTTATCATAAAAGGACTTGCTATGCAAGTCCTTTTTATAAATTACTCTATTGTAATTGTCTTGATCTTCTGCTCAACTACAGGCTTATCCATGTAGTCGTTATCAACAGAACCGATCTTGTCAACCACCTCGATACCGTCTAC
>JAZNKU010000284.1:0-6928 GCA_045578685.1 Eubacteriales bacterium | reverse complement strand
GTCTCTTGCAGCCGCCGCTGCCGTAGAAAACGCTATCTGGAGATTGAATCCCCCTGTATAGGCGTCAACGTCTATTACCTCACCTGC
The DNA here is from genome assembly GCA_045578685.1 of Eubacteriales bacterium. Classification (GTDB taxonomy): domain Bacteria; phylum Bacillota; class Clostridia; order Oscillospirales; family CAG-272; genus RGIG7300. The sequence continues at coordinate 6,841 of JAZNKU010000284.1, read as the reverse complement.
AAAATAAAGTCCCTCTACCAGCTTTGAGCCCATAGTCTTGGGGTTTATCTCCTTGCAGTCAACACCGCCCGAAGTAACTATAGCTTCTTCAATAGGTCTAAAGCCCTTGACGGTATAGGTAAGACCCTTTAAGGTCTCAAGAATTTTTCTTCTCTCTTCCTTGGTTATGACATTAACCTTCTTGTCAGCAGGTATACCCGTGGTCTTGACAAAAACGGGTATCATCTTTGAGGGAAGAAGATCGGTAAGCGAATTTATAAAATCCTTGTTCTGATATTTGGAAAAATCAGAAAGAAGTCTTGTATCAAGTGTCTTTTCGTCAAGAGCGGGCTTAAGATCTATCTTTATCTTATACTTCCCCTTTTTTATATCGTGCATATGAGAGGATGCCGAGAGCACAAGAGGTCCCGTCACGCCGAAATGAGTAAACATCATCTCACCCTGCTCGGTGAAGATGCTTTTATTTTTTTCGGTATCAAAAACGCTCAGGCTTACATTCTTGAGCGAAAGTCCCTGCATCTCCGAGGGCTCACGCTCCTCGGTGACGATGGGTATAAGAGAGGGGATAAGCTCTGTCACTCGGTGGCCCGCCTGCTTTGCCAGCTTATAACCGTCACCTGTTGATCCTGTGAGAGGATAGGACGCTCCGCCCGTTGCCACAACGACGGTATCAAAGTCGTATCTCTTCTTATCCGCTATAACTCCGCATACCTGCCCGTCCTCGATGATAAGATCGCTTACCCTCTTGTTTACGGGCTTGACACCCATATATCTTTTGAGAGCGTCCACGATATCAAAGGCCTTGTCGCTTACGGGGAAAACACGGTTGCCTCTCTCGGTCTTGAGGGGTACTCCGAGCCCTTCAAAAAGCTCCATTGTATCAGCGGGAGTAAAGGTGTACAGACTGCTCATCATAAATCTGGGATTGGTCACCACATTACGCAGGAAATCCTCGGGGGTACAGTTGTTGGTAAGGTTGCATCTGCCCTTGCCCGTAATGGCGATCTTTCGTCCCGCTTTTTCGTTACGCTCAAAGACGGTAACATCAAAGCCGTATTCACTTAACATTCCCGCGCAGAGCATTCCTGCCGCTCCTGCGCCTATTATTGCTATCTTTTCTGCCATACTATACCTACAGGTTATTTGGATTTATATCTATTGAAACAGAACACTTGAAGCCCTTGAGTGAAAGCATCTCCTTGATGAGGTAGGAGAGCATGGCTCTTGCGGACTTATTGTTCTTACCTTTTATTACAAAACGCCAGCGGTATTTTTCGTTCACCTTATATACGGGTGCTTCAAAGGGTCCGAATATCTGCATCTTGATGGAAGGGTTTTCAGAAAGAAGCTCCTTGAGCCTTTTCAAAAATATCTGACTTGCACGGATACATTCATTCTCCATACGGTCGGTAAGAGTAATGAGAAATATATCACAGAATGGCGGGAAAACAAGCGAACGCCTGAGGGCTATCTCATTCTTATAGAAACCCTTGTAGTCCTGTGCCGCCGCCAGCTTGAGGGTAGGGTGCTCGGGGTTGAAGGTCTGGATGATCGCCTTGCCCGCCTTCTCTCCTCTGCCTGCACGCCCCACCACCTGCGTTATAAGGGAAAAGGTTCTCTCACCCGCTCTGAAATCGTCAAGATAGAGGGACATATCGGCAAGCAATACGCCTGACATGGTAACATCGGGAAAGTCGTGTCCCTTGGTTACCATCTGCGTACCTAAAAGTATATCCCCTTCATGATCACGGAAGGAGGTGAGCATCTCCTCGTAGGACGCCTTGATACCCGTGGTATCCGCATCCATACGGACTATGGTTTTATCGGGGAAACACGATTCCAGCTCCTCCTCGACCTTCTGTGTTCCGTAGCCTATAAAGCGGATATGCTCTCCGCCGCAATTGGGACATTTTTTCGGAACATAATCCGAATATCCGCAATAATGACACACGAGCTTTGCACCGCTTCGGTAATTGTGTCGGGTGAGGGATACGCTGCAATGGGGACAGGTTATGGTCTCTCCGCACTGAGGACAGCTGGCGTAGCTTGAATATCCACGGCGGTTTAAGAATATCACAGCCTGCTCGCCACGGTCAAGTGAGCACCGTATTCCGTCACGAAGCTGTGTGCCGATGGCGGATAAGGAGCCCTTGTTAAACTCCTCCCGCATGTCTACTATCTCAGCATCGGGGAGCGCGGCGTTGCCATAACGGTTATTTAATTCTATAAGCGTATATCTGCCCGACTCGGCGTTATAATAGCTGTTGACCGAGGGGGTTGCAGAAGAAAGAAGCAGCATGGAGCCGTGATATCCGCATCTGAACCGTGCCACATCAAGGGCAGAATACTTGGGATTGTTTTCTGATTTATAGGTGTGCTCCTGCTCCTCGTCTATAACGATAAGACCGAGGTTACCAAAGGGAGCAAATATTGCCGAGCGCGTGCCGATACAAACATTTACCAGTCCTTCCTGCATACGGCGATAAGCATCGTAACGCTCACCTGCCGAAAGGGAGGAGTGCATAACGGCTATGTTGTCACCGTAATACGCACCGAAGACCGAAAGAGTCTGAGGGGTGAGAGCTATCTCGGGAACAAGTATGATCTCCTGTCTTCCCATAGCCAGCACCCTGTCGGCAACGCTTTTTATCACGCTTGTCTTACCGCTTCCCGTAACCCCGTGAAGAAGCACGGCACAGGGCTCGTCCTTTGCAAGAAGCTCTGCCATCCTGCGATCTGCCGCAGACTGCTCGTCGTTTAATTCAAGCTTTTTTGCGGGACTTTCGCCTTCGGGAAAATCATAGGGATTTTTGTAGAGATCTACCCTCTCGCAGTCAACCAATCCTTTGGATATAAGGTTCTTTATCTGTACAAGTGAGCAGTCAAGCTCCTCGCGAACATACTTATCGGTTGCTCTGCCGCATTCACATATAAAACGAAGTATCTCGGTAAGCTTCTCGCTTCTGAGCTTTTTTTCTCCCGAGATATAAGGGTCGGCGTCTGCCGTCACGGTAAGATAATTTAAAAATTTATTACTCTTATTCTCGTGAAAAATAAAATCACGCTTGAGTATATCCTTGCGGCAGAGGCTCATTACCGCCTCGTCGGCTTCGTTGTGAACATCCTTTATAAGCCTGCCGATCGTTGCCTTGCCGTTGTCCTGTATGTAATTTACGACGCTAACCTCGACAATGTTGAGCGTGTCGAGGTCAAATCCGACATCGGTCAGGGTGTAGAAGATATCTATAGCCGCAAATGCCGCCGAGGGCAGTATCGCTCTTACCGCATCCCCCGTGGTACAGAAGGTCCGCTCACGCAGAAACTCCACCGTCTTTAACTGCTCGTCGGAAAGTATGGGAGAGTCGGTCATAAGCGAGCGTACAGGCTTAAGTTCCTGTGCGTAATCATCCTCGTCATCCTTAAGTTCAACGACCAGCGCCGTCATAGGTCGGTTCCCTTTTCCAAAAGGGACTGCGGCAAAAATGCCTGCGCAGATATCTCTGCGCAGGTCCAAGGGAATATAGTAATCATAGGTTCTGTCTATCTGATAGGGTGCATCAAGAATATATACACTCGCTATTTCATACAGCGCCAAGGTTACCTCCAAAAATTACATTGTAGTGTTTTCGGGAACTGTTTCGTCTAAGATAACAAACTCGCCGTCACGCAGATGCTTTACCGCAAGGGTAACCGCCTTCTCGTCACGGATCTCCTTTTTGAGCTGAGCTGCAATAGACTTGTCTGTTTCCTTGTTAGCTATGAGCTTCTCAGCCTCAGCACGCTGCTCTACATACTCATCGGTAATAGCTCTTGCACACTTTGCAGATGCGATAACAAGGGTATATCTGTTGTACTTACCTTCGCCTGAAAGCTGTTCGGGGGTGGGATAGATCATTTTATTTACCTCTCTTATTTGTTTTCGTAAAATTTATTATAAAAATCGGGATTATGTACAGTACTCAATTTTTCACTTTCTATAATTCCGATAAATTTGTCTGCTGCCGCATCAAGCATATTATCCTCGTTTATGATGAGATAATCGTACTTGTCAAAAAGTGCAAGCTCCTCCTTTGAACGGGCAAGACGGTTGAGGATATCCTCCTCTGTGTTGGTGCCTCTGCCACGAAGTCTTGACTCAAGTGTCTTGAAATCCGGAGGAACCACGAGAACCAATACTGCCTCGGGGAATTTTTTCTTTATCTGCATAGCACCGTCGACCTCTATCTCAAGAACGACATTTCTGCCCTCGCAAAGGTCCTTTTCTATAACGGGACGCAGAGTTCCGTAATAGTTTCCGCAGTAGAAGGTATGCTCAACCACCGCATCCTCGGATATAAGCCTCTCGAACTCTTCCTTGGTCTTGAAATGATACTGTACTCCGTCCACCTCGCCGGGTCTCGGATCACGGGTGGTAGCGGATACCGAGTATACGAAATCGCTTGATTTATCAAAAACTCTGTTAAGCACACTTCCCTTTCCCGAGCCTGCGGGTCCGGATACTACGATAAGAAGTCCTCTTGCCATATTTATTCCTCCTCGCTGTCCTCGCCGTTAAAGCGGTTATATACTCGCTCAGGCTCAAGGGCACAAAGCACCACATGATCGCTGTCGGTTATTATGACTGATTTTGTCTTTTTACCGCAAGAGGCGTCTATGGCTCTGCCTGACTCCTTTGCGTCCGTTATCATTCTCTTGATGGGAGCCGCATCAGGGGATACAACCGAAACTATACGCTCTCTAACAAGAAGATTGCCGTAACCTATATTTATTAATTTCATAGGATCAAACCAACTATCCTTTCGTGCACGAAATAAACGTCTTATACTTACTTCATGCGATTTTGCCCGCGGGGGCATCCCCGCTTATTCGATATTCTGAATCTGTTCTCTTATCTTTTCAAGCTCTGCCTTCATATCAACAACGAGATGAGCTATCTCGCTGTCGTTGCACTTGCTGCCTGTGGTGTTGACCTCTCGGTTCATCTCCTGAAGAAGGAAGTCGATCTTTCTGCCTACGGGCTCCTTTGAATTCATAATATCATCAAAGGCCTTGAAATGGCTATGAAGTCTTACCATCTCCTCGTCGATTGCTATCTTGTCCGCAAAGATGGCACACTCGGTAAGTATGCGCTGCTCGTCGGGCTCAACAGACATGGCTTCAAGTGTAGAACGAAGCTTTGCCTCAAGACGGGCACGGTAGTTCTCTACACCAACCTCACTGCGCTCTGCCACCTTAGCTGCAAGCACTACGAGATTTTCCTTTTTTGCCATAAGGTCGTCGGCAATACGCTGCCCCTCCTTAAGACGCATATCGTTGTAGTTTGAAATAGCCTCGTCAAGCACGGGAAGAAGCTCGTTCCAGTCCTTCTCGGTGTCCTCCTCGGGCTTGATGGTGGTAAACACCTCGTGATTACGGGCAAGTGCCATGGTGGAGATATCGTCGCGGAGTCCGAAGTGGTCGCGGAGCTCGCACAGAGCCTTATAGTAGCTCTCGGCGTATCCCGTATCCACCTTTATCTCAACACCCTCTGTTACCAGCTGGTCAACGGTAATAAAAACATCCACCTTGCCACGGCTGGTAGCTGCCTTCTGGATATAGGCACGTACCTTCTCCTCTAAATGTCTGTATCTGCCCGGCATACGGACGTTGCAGTCGAGGTATCTGTTGTTTACCGACTTTATCTCAACGGTTATATCCTTGGTCTCGGTCTGTGCATTGGCACGGCCAAAGGCTGTCATACTTTTGATCATTACAAACTTCTCCGATTATATGGTATTATAATATTATATAATATTTAATCCTGTTTGTCAAACATTTCTTTTGCTCTTGCAAGTATCGGCGTGCATTTACCACCAGAAATGATGTAATGCTCAACCATTTCTCTGTTGAGCGCGGCAAGAGCATGCCATACCGATCTTGTTATACAAAGATCGTCAAAGGTAGGCTCGGTATCCCCCGAGGGATGATTATGAGCGATAACGAAGCTTGCGGCCCGGTTGGCGAAAACATGCTCCGCCACCGCCTCGGAATTGACCGAAACGGCGTTCAGTCCTCCCTCGCACAGCATAATGCTGTCTATACGGTGCATAGCCGCATCGAAAAGAAAAAGCTGTACATGCTCCTTGGTCTGTCCGATGAAATGATTTATCACATACTCCGAAAGCAGCTCTCTGTCATCGTATCTCGTCTGTTCTGATAAAAGGTCCACCGAATATCTGCGAAATATCTGCGGCATAAGCTCAAAGAGGATAGCAGCGTGGTCGCCGATGCCCGATATACTCATAAGATCATCGCGGCTCGCTCCGAAAACTCTCGAAAAGGAACCGAACTTATTAAGCAGCTCGTGAGCTATCCCGTTAGTATTCTTATATGGCAATGCGTAAAACAGCAAAAGTTCCAGAGCCTCGTGATCCTGAAAGGAATCGAGTCCGAACTCCTTGAATCGCTGCTTCGTGCGCTGTCTGTGTTCCCTGTGCAGTTGATCCATTATAATATCACTCCTTAATACAACAAATTATACCATAGACAAATAACTTTTTTCAAGTATTTTATCACGATATCATTATTTATTCATAATTATAGGTTACAATAAATTTATTATATAGTTAATACATTTGGAGGAATTTGATATGAAGCTCAATAAACTTGCAAATTTTGAGGGTGTCAAGGGTCCTGTAGTTACGATAGTTATGGACGGTATCGGTCTCAACGATATCGAGGCAGGCAACGCAATCAAGGCTGCCACAACCCCCACTCTCGACAGACTTATGAAGGACTACCCCATGGTATCCCTCAAGGCTCACGGTACCGCTGTAGGTCTTCCCTCTGACGACGATATGGG
>JAZNKU010000283.1:0-5185 GCA_045578685.1 Eubacteriales bacterium | reverse complement strand
GGACTGGAACCAGCCTCTGTACTGGTCAGCACCCTCGAGATAAAGGTCGGAGGGCCATCTGTGATCCTCGTTGTTCTCAAGAACGCTGAAGTGCGTGGAGCCGGAGTCGAACCAACCGTCAAGAGTGTCGGTCTCCTTGGTGAAGTGAACATCGCCGCAGAAGGGACATACGAAGCCCTCGGGGAGAAGCTCGCCGGCAGTCTTGTCAAACCAAGCGTTGGAGCCCTCTGCTGCAAAGGTATCTGCGATCTTATTGATAGTTTCGTCTGTGCATACGGGCTTGCCGCACTTCTCACAGTAAACTACGGGGATAGGAAGACCCCAGTGACGCTGACGGGAGATACACCAGTCTGCGCGCTCACGGATCATGGACTTCATACGGTCCTCACCCCACTTAGGCATCCACTGTACACCGTCTGCCGCCTTGATAGCCTCATCCTTGAAAGCATCTACAGAGCAGAACCACTGAGGAGTAGCACGGAAGATGATAGGCTTCTTACATCTCCAGCAGTGAGGATAGGAGTGAACAACATCCTCGGAGGCAAAGAGCGCACCTGTTTCCTTAAGGTCTGCAAGAATAGCTACGTTTGATTCCTCGTAGTGCATACCTGCAAACTTACCTGCATCCTTGGTCTGATAACCGCGGTCGTCTACGGGAACGATGATGTCCATCTTGTACTTCATACCGGTAATATAGTCCTCTGCACCAAAGCCGGGAGCTGTATGAACACAACCGGTACCGCTGTCCATAGTAACGTAGTCAGCGTTTACTACAACGCTGTTTCTGTCAAGGAAGGGGTGCTTTGTCTGCATATACTCAAGCTCAGAGCCCTTGAAGGTAGCGATGATCTCGTAGTTCTCAACACCGCCCTGCTTCATGGTGCGGTCAGCAAGCATATCTGCTACGATATAGCACTCGCCGCTCTCAGCCTTAACAACTGCATAGGTATCTCTGGGGTGAACTGCGATAGCAAGGTTACCGGGCAGAGTCCATGTGGTTGTTGTCCAGATAATGAAATATGTGTTAGCAAGGTCGCAGATGCCTGCAAGCTTGCCGTTATCGTCGGTTAGATTGAACTTAACGAAGATAGAGGTACAGGGAGCGTCCTTGTACTCGATCTCAGCCTCAGCCAGAGCTGTCTCGTCGTTGGGGCACCAGTAAACGGGCTTAAGGCCCTTGTAGATGTAGCCCTTCTTAAACATCTCGCCGAATACTCTCACCTCTCTTGCCTCAAACTTGGGGTCCATAGTGAGGTAGGGGTTATCCCAGTCGCCAAGCACACCGAGACGCTTGAAGGAATCCATCTGGATGCCTACGAACTTCATAGCGAACTCGTGACATGCACGGCGGAAGTCGGAGATAGACATCTTCTTACGGTCAAGCTTATTCTGCTTGATGATAGCGCTCTCGATAGGCATACCGTGGTTATCCCAGCCGGGGATATAGGGAGCGTAGTAGCCCTGCATAGACTTATACTTAACGATAAAGTCCTTAAGAACCTTGTTGAGCGCGGTACCCATGTGAATATTACCGTTGGAGAAAGGAGGGCCGTCGTGAAGGATAAAGGACTCCTTGCCCTCGTTTCTCTTAAGCATTGCGTGATAAAGATCCTTCTCGTACATAGCTGCGAGCATATCAGGCTCACGGGTGGGAAGGTTTGCCCTCATCGAAAACTCGGTCTTGGGCAGATTTAATGTTTCGGTGTAATCCATTGCCATTTTTATATTACTCCTTAGTTATTTTCAATTTATACTATTCCGTGTGATAAACAACAGATACTGCTACATCACAGAGCGTAGTTTGGGTGCGGCAACTTGCCGCCGCAGTTTGGCAGGGGTTCTAACCCCTATTTTCATCAAGTTTATTTAAAAGATCCGAATAGTTATCCGGCATCTGTATTGTCTCGGAAAGATCTACCTTTGATCCCTTGAACACATCGGTGCGTGTGGCCTCGGGCACGGGCTCGTCAGGCTTCTCCTCGGTGAAGCAATCAAGGTCCACCTTGGCATCCTCGTCGCTTATGGTATCAAGCTGCTCCTTGCCTACCATGGCGTATCTGACATCAGTCTTGATCTCATCAAGCACCTTTGAGGTCAGCTCATCGTCGGTGGCATAATAGAGAGTAGTGTCGCTTATCTCGGTCATCTCCTCTATACGGAAGAGATAATCGTGACATTCCTCTATCATCTTTTCACGGAAAGCCTGTATTGCCGCCTGTATCTTAAGCAGCTTTTCGCGCTCCTCGGATACGGTGCGTCTGTAGTCGTTGATTATATAATCGCAGTTGGTCTTTGTGGCACGTATTATCATCTCTGCCTTTTCCTCGGCAGCCTCGATTATCTTATCCCCTGCGATACGGGCGTCTATAAGGTCGCTCTTAACCGCCTCGCGGTCAGCCGTGGCTTCCTTGTACTTGCGGTAAAGCTCGGTATACGCCTTTTCCATTTCGGCTGTATGTCTGTACAGCTCTGTATAGCTCTTCAACAGATATTCGATCTGATCGTCAACTTCCTGTGTGTTGTATCCGCGGATACCGCGGGTAAACTCCACAGACTTTAACTCATGGGGAGGTACCATATATTCTCCTTTCAACAATCGCTAAATATATTTCTTCGCTATAAGCTTGTATCTGTCTTTTTTGGTTTTGTCACTCAAGGACTCAACGCGGAACTTTCCGTATGAGCGCACCGTAACCACATCTCCGGATTCTACCGCCCTATCCGTCTTTTCCTCGGTGATATGGTTTATCATAACCTGTCCCGAGACTATAAGTGCCTTTGCCTTCTCACGGCTCAGGCTCGCAAGGGAGGAGACCACGCAATCAAGACGGGGGGATGCCACCGTGTCGAAAATGTCCTTGTATTCTCTTGTATTTCCGAAGTCCTCGGACAGGCTGTATCCGAATATCCTTACGGTATCCCTGCCGACTCTGGTAAGAGGTGCAGGCTCGGACAACAAAAATTCTGCTATTTTTTCATCGGCAAAGAGTATCGCCGAATTTTCTCTCATCACGATATCTCCCATCTTGGCTCTGTCGATACCCAGGGAGGTGAGAGCACCTAAAAACGATGAATGACGAAGCGTTTCATACCCGCTTCCTCTGATTTCAACCGCCTTTATGCAGTCGGATATATCCGCAAGCTCGTAATACTCCGGATAGATAAAAAGTCTTGTTCTCTCAGCATCATCATATCCGCCGAAAAAGCGGACACAAAGATCCTCTGTCCTGCCTCTGAGATAAAGCTCTGCCTCGGCTCGCTCGGTCTCGTTGAGGAAGAAGCTGTATGCCGCCTCACCACGGTCTGCACGGTGAAGCAGATCGTCGATACGGGAGGAAAAAAGCTTGTCAATCATAAGGACCTGAACAGGGAGCGCAGAAGCACCAATATCACGCTGGTCAGATAGAAGGAGATGTCAAGAGGAAAGCTGCGCACGAACTCAAAACGCCAAAGCAGCTTTCTTACAGGGCGCACCAGCGCATCTGTAATGCCGTTTATAAAGTTCATTACGGGATGATCCATTGCAGGTGCGACCCATGACATGACCGCAGAAACAAGCATAATAATAAGCAGAATATCTATGACCGTTCCAAGCAAGGAACCGACGATATAACCTATAATATACATCTTTTTTCACCCCGAATTTAATTTTCATAAAAACACTTTATGGGAGACTGATAACATCAGTCTCCCAAATAAGTATACTAATGCAGATTAAAACTCAGTCTGGTTTGCCTGTGCAAAGGGCTGAGCCTGCTGCTCACCGGAAACTGCAACATTGCCGGGAGTGATAACGAAGGTGTTGTTTGCAACCTTCTTGAGCTGACCCTCGATAGAATATGCAACACCGGAAAGGAAGTCGATCATTCTTCTTGCGGTCTCCTTGTTGGTAGCCTCAAGATTGAGAACAACTGTACGGCTGTTGATAAGATGGTCTGCGATCTGGGTAACTGCCTCAAAGCGCTCGGGACGAACTACCTTGAGCTCAAGAGCGGAGCCTGTCGCGGAACCGTAGGTCTGATTAGCTGCAGGCTGATCGTCTGCTACATAATCATCACCGTCGTAGCCGTAATCGTCGTTTTCTTCGTAATCTCTTTCAGGATTTACCATATCCTTGAACTTATCCATGAATCCCATAGTAATATACCTCCATGTACTTTAAAATCTTTATTTTTATGAAAATTGCTTACTTGTATTCTCTGCGGCCGAAGACCACAGTTCCCAGACGCACAAGCGTTGATCCGCACTCGATTGCGGTCTCAAAGCTGTCGCTCATACCCATCGAAAGGACAGGCTTATATATATTATGTATTTTTTCGGGCAAAATGTCAATAAAAAATTGATATGTTTTTGTAAAATATTTTTGATAATCTGATTTTTCGCACCAAAAAGGGGCTATAGTCATAAGTCCGCGAACTCTTATATTCTCAAAAGCGGTCAATTCTGCAAGAAAGCTCTCAAGCTCCGAGGGAGCGATGCCGCCTTTCTGATCCTCCTCACCGATGTTTATCTCAACGAGGATGTCCATTATCTTATTATGCTTCTTTGCCTGACGGTCTATCTCGGCGGCAAGCTTGAGAGAATCAACCGAATGTATCATACATACCTTATCGATAATGTACTTTACCTTGTTTGTCTGAAGCGAGCCGATAAAGTGAATATTGACATTCTCCTTGTCAAGTGCATCATACTTTTCAAGCAGCTCCTGAACGCGGTTTTCTCCGATATCAGTAACTCCCAGTTCCTGCGTAGCATAATTGATTGCTTCTGCGGGAACCGTTTTTGTCGCCAGAAGCAGAGTTACCTCCTGCCCCTTGCCCTTTGTCTCTGCAATGCGTTTTTTTACTTCACAGAGATTCTCGGCTATAACCGCCTTATACTCACTGGATAATTTTGTTTTCATAGAGATTCTTTCCCTTCGTGATTATAAGATCGTACATACCAAGCTTGTCGGCATAGTTTTCGTCACCCTGCTTGTCCTGCTCGGCAACGATAAAGTAACCGTCTATCTCTACCAAAGGCTCTATACGCTTAAATACCGCAAGATTTCCCTTCTTAACAAAGACACCCTGTTTTTCGTCGATTATACGGACAGAGGATACGGGAACGCGGTAACCGGTGTAGGACTGCTGTACTATCTCCACCGTCTGCTTACGCAGGAAATTGAAGCCCTCGGGAACGCTGC
>JAZNKU010000282.1:0-2591 GCA_045578685.1 Eubacteriales bacterium | reverse complement strand
GTTAAGACCTGCAAAACGGCACTTGATGTCAAGGAACTTTTCAGCACCCAGATCCGCACCGAAGCCTGCCTCTGTTACGGTGTAATCAGAGAGCTTCATCGCCATACGGGTAGCGGTAACAGAGTTACAGCCGTGAGCGATGTTTGCAAAGGGACCGCCGTGAACAAATGCGGGAGTACCCTCAAGGGTCTGAACCAGATTGGGCTTGAGCGCGTCCTTGAGAAGAGCAGTCATTGCGCCGTGAGCGTTAAGCTGACCGCAGGTCACAGGCTTTTCGTCATAGGTATAGCCTACGATGATCTTGGAGAGTCTTTCTTTAAGGTCGGATATAGATTTGCTCAGACAGAGAACTGCCATAATTTCGCTTGCAACGGTGATGTCATAACCGTCCTCACGGGGAACACCGTTTACACGGCCGCCGAGACCGTCTGTTACGAAACGAAGCTGTCTGTCGTTCATATCAACGCAACGCTTCCAGGTGATACGGCGGGGGTCTATGTTAAGAGCATTGCCCTGATAGATGTGGTTATCAAGCATAGCCGCAAGAAGATTGTTGGCAGCCCCTATTGCGTGGAAGTCGCCTGTAAAGTGGAGGTTGATATCCTCCATAGGAACTACCTGTGCCCAGCCGCCGCCTGCTGCACCGCCCTTAACACCGAATACGGGGCCCAGAGACGGCTCGCGCAGAGCTACCAGCACGTTCTTGCCGATACGCTTAAGACCGTCTGCAAGACCGATGGTGGTGGTGGTCTTACCCTCACCCGCAGGGGTGGGAGTAATAGCAGTAACAAGGATAAGCTTACCGTCCTTTTTGGTCTCGTCGTTAAGGAGGGAGAGATCTACCTTTGCTTTGTACTTACCGTACTGCTCAAGATATTCATCGGGGACGCCTGCTACCTTTGCTATCTCGGTAATAGGCTGCATTTCTACAGATTGTGCTATTTCTATATCAGACATATAAGACATAGTAAAATCTCCTTAATTATTGAAATATTTAAATGCGGAATTGAAGAGGTTCATCTCGTATGTTCCCTCAACATTCTTGTAGAGACCCGAACCGATACGCTCGCTGTGACCCATCTTACCAAGGACTCTACCGTCGGGAGAGGTGATACCCTCGATTGCGTGAGCGGAGTTGTTGGGGTTAAATGCGATGTCGTATGTTGCGTTACCCTCAAGGTCGCAGTACTGGGTAGCGATCTGACCGTTGGCTGCAAGCTTAGCTATAAGCTCGTCGCTGCCAAGGAATCTACCCTCACCGTGGGAGATCGGAACTGTGTAGACCTCGCCTGTCTTTGTACCCATGAGCCAGGGAGACTTGTTGGATGCTATAGCTGTACGAACAAGCTTTGACTGGTGGCGTGCGATGGTGTTGAAGGTAAGTGTGGGGCAGCTTTCATCTGTATCGATGATCTCTCCGTAGGGAACAAGACCCAGCTTGATAAGAGCCTGGAAACCGTTACAGATACCAAGCATCAGACCGTCACGGTTATTAAGTAATCCGTGAACAGCATCCTTTACAGCCTTGTTACGGAAGAATGCGGTAATGAACTTACCACTTCCGTCAGGCTCGTCACCGCCGGAGAATCCGCCGGGAATGAAGATACCCTGGGCACCTTCGATTCTCTTTGCGAAGTAGTCAACAGATTCTTCGATTGCAGAGGATGTGAGGTTCTTGATAACAATGATCTCAGCCTCAGCGCCTGCTCGCTCCAGTGCCTTAGCACTATCGTATTCGCAGTTTGTGCCGGGGAATACGGGAATGAGCATCTTGGGCTTTGCAACCTTGATTGCAGGCTTAGCCCACTCAGTTGCCTTATATTCGAATGCGGGGATTTCACCCTGATCCTGACTGATATTGCAGGAATAAACGCCTTCGAGTTTGTTTTCGTAAAGATCGAGAAGACCGCAGATGCATGTCTTTTCTTCGCCGAGAACGATTGCCTTTTCCTCTGTTGTGTAACCGAGAACCTTGCCCTCTACATCATCCGCAACTTCAAGAATGAATGTGCCGTAGTTGTAAGCGAAGATATCGTTAAGGCTTGTTGCATCATCGTACTTAAAGCCGATGCCGTTACCGATAGCCATCTTGAAGATAGCTTCAGCTACACCGCCGTATGTAGGTGTATAAGCCGCATAAACCTTACCTGCGCGAACAAGAGCAGCAACGCGCTCAAAGAGAGCCTTAAGGCTTTCTGCTGTGGGAAGGCCCTTAGCATCAACATCAGCGCCAAGCATTACAACCTTATGACCTGCTGCCTTAAATTCGGGAGAAATGATGTTTGCGATCTTATCTGTTGTTACAGCGAAGGAAACAAGTGTGGGAGGAACATCAAGGTCTTCAAAGCTACCACTCATAGAGTCCTTACCACCGATAGATGCAACACCGAAGTCCATCTGTGCCTTGAATGCACCGAGAAGCGCTGCAAGGGGCTTACCCCAACGCTTAGCATCGCGGCCGGGCTTTTCAAAATATTCCTGGAATGTGAGATATGTATCATTAAAATCTGCGCCTGTAGCGATAAGCTTACAGAGAGATTCAACAACAGCAAGATATGCGCCTGCAAAAGGATCGCGCTCTGTGATGAAGG
>JAZNKU010000281.1:0-9006 GCA_045578685.1 Eubacteriales bacterium | reverse complement strand
TATTTCCTGCTTAATATTACAAATTACATACCGTCATAGAGACCTCTGCATTAACGGTTTCGCCTACATAGCTTCTGAAATAATAAGTAATACTGCCGTCCTCGTTTACCGCAGGCTCGCTTCTGTGTATAGTAAGCTCGGCACCAAGAGGCGCCTCTGCCTTATAGGTTATGGACATATCCTTAACGTAGCACTTCTCTACCTCGGGGATAAAGCTGTAAAACATATCGGGGTAGTTGGTGTTGTTCATATGCATATTGCAGTCAACAAGGTTATAGGTAACCTGATACTTCCCTACCTCGGTCATACCCTCCTTAGGTATACGAAAGCGAAGTCCGTCTACAGTGAACACCGGACCTGCCTCACAGGAAGAAAGATCCACATCGTCCACACGAAGCAACTTCTTTGTAGGTATATCCACAAGTGCCCAGACACCAATTCCCCTCGCTATCTCCTCGCCCTCTGCATATATTGCATAGCAACGGTTGAACGCAGCACCTCTGTCAGAATCCGAGGGCCAGGTCATAACCTCTATATCCTCGTACTGCTTTATGGGACGGTAAATGTTCACCGCCATACGGCTGAGTATAAACGCCTTGCCGCTTTTCCATAAATCCTCGTATGAGGGACCGCAGTCACGAAGCTGTCGGTTTGCCGTCTCCTGCATATATCGCTGGATAGCGGTGGGACGCAGGATTCCGTTTATATCTGTATCGTGATTTAAGGTATTGTATCTCTGTGTATACATAGTCTTTTCCGTTTCTGTTTTTTTGCATTATAACATTATTCTTGCAAAAAATCAAGGAAGACCGAAGTCTTCCTTGATTATTTCGTTATAAACAGGTCCTGTCTTTCGAGATCGCATTGGGTGAGCAGATGATCTATAAAGCTATACATAGCAGCTACTGCGGTATCACGCTTTTCGGTTGCAAACTCGGTATATTCTTCATTATTCAAATAATAACCCTCAGACGTATAATCGCCGTAATAATAATCACCGTAGCCAAAGGATGCTTCTTTATATCCGTCGATAGTGAAAACACCTTTGGATTTTACGTCAGGATCTTCATTTTCATCCCAAGGATAATAGCTGTATCCGTATTCATACTCCGAATCCAGTCCGTTTATGATCATACAGGAATACTCCATACACATTGCATGGGCTCCTGTAATAAAATGTGTCTCATACTGCTCGCCGCATACGTACAGCTTGATCTTATCACTTGAAGGAAAATATTCCGCAATGCCGCGCAGATCTCCTATACCGAAGGAATAAGTATAGGTATCAGGCCAGTAACTTGCTCCGAAATTGCCGTTTTCTGCTATATAGTCAGCAAGTGTTCTGAAGGCACCTGTGGTTATACGTCTGTTTTCTTCGATATACTCATCGAACTTCATAAGCATCTGTGCAGCTTGGGCACGTGTTGCTGTGGTACGGGGAGATATTTTTTCCTCGCTCATACCGGATATAATACCTACCGCAACAGCCCAGGACATTGGTGTTTTTGCCCAGTCGGCAATCTCATTGATATCAGTGCACTTAGCCCATCTGTCGGGTATATCTGTCTCTGCACGGGGGGATGTGTAATAGCTGTCAAGATAGTCAGCGTACACAAAGAAGAACCGGGTAAGCTCCTGTCTTGTTATATGTCTGTTAGGTGCAAACTCGGTCTTTGAAACGCCGCTTGTGATGTTGTTTTCAACTGCCCAGTTTACCGCAGGAGCATACCAGGCAAGAGCATCTACGTCGTCAAAAGCACTTTTACCCATATAGTCGGACTTGTTTTCCCCCGACATATTGAAGAGTATCTGTACCATCTGCGCACGGGTGAACTTTTCATTGGGAGAGAACTTGTCAGCCGCAGTACCGGTCATCAGACCTCTGTTGTACACGTACTGTACGGTATTCATATACCAATGGAGCTCCTTTACGTCGGTCATTATCTCGTATATAGGCTTACCCGATACAACCTCACCGTTCCAAAGAATGTCACTGCCGAACTTTACTTTTTTATATTCTGTCCAGGTAGGATTCTCTTCGGGGTAGTAGATCTTTACATTGTCGTCGTTCAGAGTATCAAGCTCAAAGTAATCAGGCACTTCCGGTGCATCACCCGTAAATATCATGGTTTTGCACCAACAGGTACCATAGCCGTAAGGAAGGTCAAGATATTTTAGGCTCGCAGGAAATACGATGCTTTCGAGCTTGAGGGTAGAATGAAAAGCTGAGAATCCTATACGCTCTACTGTAGAGCCAATAACTACCTCTTCAACAGAACTGAAATTTTCAAGGGCATTGTCACCGATAGAGGTAATACCCTCTTCTATTATTACCTTTTTAATATCGAAGAAATATGCTGTTATCTCTTCGTGCTTATCAATTTTTCTTCTGTGACGCTCCGACATTTCGCCCTCGCCCGATATAGTCAGGATCATAGTATCCGTGTCAAGAGTCCATGTGAATCCGTCTTCGGTTACGGATATAGTGTTATCCGCAAATACAGCTATCGGCAATGCACTGAGTAAAAGAAGTGCAGTTAATATAACCGAAATTATCCTTTTCATAATTTTCTCCTTATTAGTTGTTAGTTTCATATAACAAACCCATCTGCCATAGCATGGTAGCACACTGGGCACGCTTGACATTATCACGGGGTGATAGCATAAGAATATCGTCCTTTGTACTGAGGATGATATTGCTTGCCACCGCCCAGGACATCTCCTCGTTCGCCCAAGAGGGGAGGTCGGCATAGTCAACGTAATTGCTGAGATCAGCCCTTACCTCCATAGGCATTCCCATACACTCTGCAGTTGCGTACAGAAGCCTTGCAAAGGCATCTCTCTTTATGTACTGACCTCTGCCGAAGGTGTCCTCACTCATACCGCTGACGATACCGTTCAGCTTTGCCCAGGTAACGGCACCGCTGTACCACCTGCCCGTGGGAACATCCTTGAAGCCGCTGTTTCTATACATATATCTTGAGGTATCCACATCAAGAAGGTTGGCAAGTATAAGAACACACTGCTCTCTTGTCAGCATGGAGTTGGGAGCAAAGCAGGTATCACTCATACCGTTCATATAGCCCTTCATAACACAGTATTTTACACCCTCTGCGTACCATGAACCGTCCTTGACATCGGCAAAGCTGTTACGGTATTCAAGGATATCTACATCACGGTATATGATCTTACCGCAGCGGTTACAGATAGAGGCTTCTCTGCCCTTCAGAAAGTAAGTTGCGTCCTTTATGCCAATCCATTCCGACCAGCGGTGGGGTCCGGAATACTTACAGGTGTTGGATATATTTATTTTGATACCCTGTGTATGGGGATAGCTTACACGCTGATATTTTGTATCAGAAGTAGTAGCATACTTATTGTATACTATCTTGCGTTCGCCGCCGTCAGCCAGCCGTACATCGTGATATCCCGCACACGCTCTTATAACCGAGCCGTCGTTTATTATATCCTGTACCTTGGGGCTTTCTTTCTGCTTGGTACACCATTCTATATCATCAATAATAATCTGCCAGGGTATAAATGCCTCAAAGCACCAGCCGCCGTCGGTCGCAAAACCGTTCAGAGAGACTTTGTCTGTGATATCGGTGCTTGATCCGTTGGGATCAAAACCAAACATTCTGAGCTTACCGTCTTCGTAAATATAGATACCGTAGTTTGGGGAGACCTGATATCTTTCCGAAATATCAGCTCCGGGGTTGGTACGCATTATATCAAGAACATCAATTCCTATGGAAAAGCAGTCGCCATCCCGTGCTACACGGTTGGAATCAAAGTCAGAATATACAAGACCTGGCATCATCGAGTCGGATGGATCATAAGAATCCGATCCGGGAGCGTAATTGTTTATATTCTCACGGATATCAGCAGCATAGTAAAAGCCCTGTCCGTCTATTGCAAAGTACACCTCGGCAAAGATATTCAAAACGCTTTTTCTATAATAATAGCTTAAGGTATCCTCGTTCATATAAGCGGGATCAGACCAACCCTCGGTCTTGGTAATATCACCGTCTACCTTTGGTGAGGTTATATTTGCAGTTATCTCCGGATTAGGCTCGATATAATCGATACCGGCATAAATGTAACATCCCAATACGGATACCAGCATAGCGGTAATAAGCAATAAAGAAATAATTCTTTTCAACCTTTGTCCCTCCTTATATGTATTTATCTATAGTATAGGCGTTGCCTATGATGACTGCCGCCTCAGCTCGGGTACAGTTACCCTTGGGGTTTATATATCCGTTATGTCCCTTGATGATGGGGTCTACGTTATAATGTGCCGTAGGATCGTGGGTGACCACCATGCATATTCCTGCACACAGTCTCATAGAGGGCAGAGCGTAAGACGATATCTGTCTGTAGTCATAGAATCCCTCTATAACGCTGTTTCTTACATAGATGCCGCCGTCACCGCCGTTGAGTCCCCATTTGTTCTCGTACATACGGTATATAAAGGTTATAAAATCCTGTCTGGTGATGTACTCGTTTACACCGAAGCGATCCTTTGTCACACCGCTGGTTATTCCCTTCTTGTACATCCATTCCACCGCGTCCGCATACCAGGCTCCCGCCTTTACATCCTTAAAGCTGTATCTCGAATAGGAGGCGTTTTTACCCTCTAAATTATAGAGTATCATCGCCGCCTCTGCTCGGGTGAGCCTTTTGTTCGGCTCAAAGCGGATATCGGACACACCGTTCATAATACCGAGATCGTAGACCTTCTTTACGGGCTTATACTGCCAGGAGGTCTTTGATACATCCTTAAACGGAAAGGGACTTACGGGAGAATCATACCAGTAATACGCATCGGCAGATACGGGTACAAGAGTCACCGACAACAGGACAATAAAGATAAACAGCGCGCATATTATCCTTTTTGTCATTATGCTTTAATCCTTAAATCTGATATTTTCTGCTATTTTTATAAGCTCGTCTCGCTCGGTCATACCGCTTATAGCCACGGTAAAATAACTGCTGCCGTAATATACGGAGCCTTGCTTAAGCTCCTCGCTATAGGATATATAACCCTCGTAGCCGTTTATAGGGTAAAGTTCGGTTTCGTGAGTTGCCGCATCGGTCATAAGATCGATATCAGAGCTCTGTTCAATATCAATGATTATATATTCTCCTGCCGAGCTTTCGTATATGTAGGAAACAGTGTCCTTATCCGAAGAGTCCTTTGTAAGAGTGAAGCCCTCGGGAATATAGGTGATACGGGTCTTTGATATATCTATTCTGTCGTCGTCTGCGGCATTGCTGAAATCTATGGAGATATGCTCGTCTATCCAATGGGTAACGGCATGTGCTACACTTCCGCGAACGACGGGATCTGACATGACAATAACTCCCGCCGCAGTAGCAAGGCAAAGCAGTATAGCCGCGGCTTTACCTAACGCATTTCTCCATACGGCATTGTTTTTCTTACGCTTGCGGCTCAGAGCCTCTGCCTTTCTCATATGCTCCTCGGTGAAGGGGTGCATAGCGGCGAGGTCGTTGTCGGTGGGACCGTTATTCAATTCGTTTTCATACTGTCTTGTAAAAGCCTTTGCCAAAAGCTCTTCAAGCTGCTTATCCTCTGCGTTACGCATTTATATTCTCCTTCATCAAAATATTTTTAAGTATCTGCTTCCCTCGGAAGATGCGTTGATTGACAGTCTTCGGCGGAAGCTCGAGAAGCCTTGCTATCTCGGATTCCTTAAGCTCGTTTATATATTTCAGTCGGCATACATCGCGGTAGATATCCGACATAGAGTCGATTGCCGCCATAAGCCTTGACATAAGGTCGTTTTCTATCGCCGACTCCTCGGGAGTGGGGGTATCACGGTCGGCTGTGTCAAAGACCTCCTCCAAGGGAAGAATGTTTTTTCGCTTACGCCTTGCCATATTGACCGCTACGTTACGGGCTACGATACAGCAAAGGTTCTTGAGCCTCACGGGATCGTCGGTCTCAACGCTGTCTACGACCGCAATCAGCCTCAGCATACTCTCCTGCACCGCATCCTCAACATCCTCACGGGTATGAAGATACTTACCTACGGTATACGCCATACGGGAATACTGGCTCTGATAGATAAATATTATTTTGTCCTTCTGCACGGTATCCTGTACCAACGTTAAAAACAGCATGTTGCCTCCGATAGTTTCGTTCATAGTAATTATACCATAGCTGCGTACTTTATACAATATATATCCGAGGGCGGATATTAGAGGAAGGTTTAGAAAGTTTAAGCGGTTTGTTATAAGCAATATTAAGAGATCATGTGAGGTAGACCGCCCTCGGAGTATATTGTTTTTGGTTTTCTGTTAATAAGTACACAGAGGTGGTCGGTTTTACTACGGATTTTTAAAAAAAAGAATAAAAATACAAAAATCCGCTCTCTTACGAGAACGGATTTTTGTTTGGTGACTCATTGGAGATTCGAACTCCAGACCCCTTGATTAAAAGTCAAGTGCTCTACCGGCTGAGCTAATGAGTCGTTAGTACCGAAATATAATACCACAAACCATTGCTTTTGTCAACAGGTTTTTAGGATTTAATTTTTAACAAAAAAAGAAGCTTTTTGACCACAGGGTCAAAAAGCTTCCTGAATTCCTAATTCCGCATTCCGAATTTTTAAGATACCCACTCAAAGGGAGCGGTCTCGGCATTGAATTTTACATCAACGCCCTTCTCGGTCCACTTAACATCAAACTTAACAGTATCGCCGTAGAACGCGGTGTTAGCGTTGGTATATGCTGCTCTGGAGGCGGCGTCACCGTTTACATAATCACTTATATAAGTACCGTTTAACTTCATAAATCTCCATGAGAGACGGGAACTCTGGATGCGTTCAAGCTGTCCGGCATTCTCGGCATTTGCCTCTGCCGCATCCCACAGGGCGTCGAGCCTGTCCATGTTAGCCAGTATCTGATCGTCTGTCAAAATGGCTCTCGGTACTGCATAGTAGCTGAAGTGATTCTTATCCGAGAGCTCCTCGGTAATGTCGATATACTCACGGATATACTTCCAACCGGGACCGTAATAACCCTTAAGGAAGGCGTTAATCTTTTCGTTATACTCATCCTCGGGCATCTTGGGGTCCCACTGAAGCTCACCGATGAGGTATGCTTTGAGGGGACCGAACTCACCGGTGGTACCGACAACAGCGTTATTGAACTCACCTCTGACACCGAGATCGTAGAACCAGCTCTTGTTTTCACGCAGTGTGGTGTTGATGGGGAATGAACTTAAGTTAAATGTAAAATCGGTAGAGTAATCCCACACATACATCTTGCTGCAGACCTTGCTCCATCCTACCATATGGTTGTATATAGAACGGTTAAGGGGACAGGAGGGATCGTTGTAGGTATGGCTTGCGCAGTTACGGATGGTGCAGTAATAAACTACGATATTCTCGTCAAGCTCCCTGTTACAAGGAGCTGTACAGTAGAGATATGCAAGTGTCCAGAGATCCACATCGGGATTGATAGGCTCTGCTACCTCCGCCATGGTGTTAAGAAATCTTGCCCATGTACCGAAGCGGCTTCCCTCCTCACGGTAAACTGTCTGACACTCGGGACACATACAGCATTTATCCGTATCGTTCATAGAGATCCACATTGTATCAAGTCCGGGCTTTTTATTCAGCGTAGCCGCTACATTCTTCTTTGCGTTCTCTATGACCACGGGGTCGGTAAGGCAGGGATCGTCGCCGGTGCTTCTGCCGAGAGTCTCGGTGAAGTCCATAATATTATGGACCATACCCGTACCCTTAAAGGGATCTCCCGAGCATACCTCGTCGGGATAGTTGCTCCAATATATAGCTCTGTACTCGTAGAGAGGATTTTCTTTCATTATATATCCGTCGGGGATATCCTTGCCTCTCACGGTATTATAGTAAGCAATATCGTCATCGCAGAAGAAGATCTCAAGTATTTCCTTTGCAAACCAATAGCCGGCAAACTCGGTTCCGTCGAAGCTATCATCCTTACCCGCAAGGGTAACATAGTTGCCCTGTACGGTGATCTCAAAGGAACAAAGATCCTCACCGTCACGGTAATAAACAACATTACGGTTAGTATCTCCCACAAGGATCTCGGGGCCGATAGATTCCTTATCGTCGGTTATGATCTCAAGGCTCACACCACAGGCAAGCTCTATCTTTTCCTTAATATAGTTTGCGGCATTCTTTGCTACCTTGTTGCCGTCCTTATATACTATGGTAAAATCCTCAACGGGAATAGAGTTGAAGGTAAGTCCGGTAACCGCAGGAAGATCCTTTTCAAGAAAATCAAGGTACTTCGTTATTATCTGTGCCGCCTGAGCTCGGGTCGCCGTGGTATCGGGAGATATAACAAGCTGCTTACCCTTGTTGCCGGTACCCGACATAATAGAATTCTGCATAGCCCACTTGACAGCATCCTGAGCCCAAGCATCGATCTGAGCCTTGTCAGAAACCTTGGCGTACTTAAAGGTATCGGTAATCTCGGTATCAGCACCGAACTTCTTGGCGGTGTTATAGAAGAGAGTTACCATCTGCTCACGGCTTATTGCAACATCTACACCAAAGCGATCGGATGCAACGCCGCTGGTTATCTCGTTTTTATACGCCCACTGAACATAGGGTGCATACCAAGCTCCTGCCTTTACATCGGTAAAGGGTGTACCGGTATATTCACCTACATCTGCACCTGTTACCTTAGCAAGGGTGGTAACGAACATAGCTCTGGTCATAGCTCCGTTAGGATTAAAACGATCCTCACTTACACCCGAGAAGATTCCCTTCTCTACGGTGGACATGACCGCATCATAGTACCATGCGCCTTCCTTTACGTCCTTAAAGCCGCTATTTGCCGAAGCCGAAACGGCAAACAGCATAACGAATATAAGACATAAAGCGGAAATTAAGATTTTTTTCATATCTGACTCCTTACAATAGGATATATATATTTATTGTAGCAGAAAATCACTCAAAGGTCAATATTAAATTCGGAATGCGGAGTGCG
>JAZNKU010000280.1:0-2704 GCA_045578685.1 Eubacteriales bacterium | reverse complement strand
CTCCTCCTCGGGCTGGTAACTCGACCAGATGTTGTAGAGGTTGAGGTAGTAGCCCAGGTTCTCGGTAAGAACGGGACCGTGGAGAGGACAGATCTTTTCTATATCAAGGCCCGCCGCCTTCTTAAGAAGGTTCTGCACCTGTACACCGTACTTGCCTACGATACCGATATAATATCTTCTTGCCTCGCAAGCCCAGTCCTCCTCCACATCCAGCGCTCCGAACTTGCCGAAGCCGTCGGCAGAGAAGAGGACCTTATCTAAAGAATCATAGGTCACGATGACCTCGGGCCAATGAACCATAGGTGCGGTAACGAAGGTAAGGGTGTGCTTTCCGAGAGAAAGGGTGTCGCCCTCTCCCACTACGATACGGTTGTCCTCGTACTCGGTGCCGAAGAAGTTTTTCATCATCGCAAAAGCCTTAGAGGAAGAAACTATCTTCGCCTCGGGATAGGTCTTTACGAAATTAGCGATATTTGCCGAATGATCCGGCTCCATATGCTGAACGATGAGATAATCCGGCTTTCTGCCGTCAAGAGCCGCTTCAAGATTGTCAAGCCACTCGTGTGTAAAGTTCTGGTCAACGGTATCCATAATTGCGATCTTCTCATCAATGATGGCATAGGAGTTGTAGCTCATACCGTTGGGAACGACGTATTGTCCCTCAAACAGGTCTACCTTATGGTCGTTTACGCCTATATATTTAATGTCGTTTGTGATAAACATTTTAACCACCTCTGTAATTGTTTTCTTTAGTTAAATATATCATAAGTATTAATATTTTTCAAGTATTTAATCCAGGATTTTTCCGTCTGTTGAGATGGTTACCACCTGCCAGGGAATGAACTTTCCGCTTGCCATAAGGGCGTTTTTGGTTGCCGCCTCTATACCGCCGCAGCAGGGAACCTCCATGCGTACTACCTTGACGCTTTTTATATTATTATTCTTGATTATTGCCGTCAGCTTCTCGGTATAATCACCCATATCAAGCTTTGGACAGCCGATGAGGGTTATGTGGTTACGGATAAAGTCATCGTGGAAGTTGCCGTAAGCGTAAGCGGTACAGTCTGCCGCGATCAGCAGGTTTGCATCCTCGAAGTAGGGAGCGTTCACCGGAACAAGCTTTATCTGACAGGGCCACTGGGAGAGCTGACTTGCAGTCGGTCTTGCCTGTGCAGGGGCAGCCTGAGCACTTCGCTTGATGCTCTTTGTCATAGTACCGGGACATCCGCAGGGAAGGGGCTTTGATTTGGTTGCTTTTTCGGTTTTGGCACGCTTCACCGCTTCCTCATCATATGCAGGGGCTTCCCTTTCCTCAAAGCTTATGGCTCCGGTGGGACAGGCGGGCAGACAATCGCCCAGACCGTCGCAGTAGTCCTCACGAGTCAGCTTTGCCTTGCTGTCTATCATTTCGATAGCACCCTCGTGGCAGGCATCTGCACACAGACCGCAGCCGTTACACTTTTCTTCATCTATTTTAATAAGGCTTCGTATCATAAATTTTCTCCTTACTCTTGTTTTTATGATGATATTATAGTATAATGAAAACAGAAATTCTGTTGAAATTTCAACAGAAAGGAGAAAATATGCAAAAATATTTTGATGTTTTGAGAAAATGTCCGCTCTTTGACGGTATTGAGGATGAAAATCTTGATAAAATACTCCATTGTCTTGGAGCATCCTCCGACTTTTACGATAAGAAGTTCACCATATTTACCGAAGGCAAACCTATAAAATATATAGGTATAGTTTTGTCGGGCTCGGTGCAGGCGGTACAGGTGGATTATTACGGTAACAGAAGTATCCTCACCGAGACCGCGCCCGGTGAGATGTTCGGTCAGGCATTTGCCTGCTCCGGGGCAATACCCGATACACTTTCTTATATCGCCAATGAGCCCAGTGAGATAATGCTTCTTGATTGCAGCCATATACTTCATACCTGTTCTAATAACTGCGGCTTCCACCAGCAGATGATATATAATTTAATGAAGAATATGGCAAACTCAAATATTGAGCTTCATCAGCGCATAGAGATAACTTCCAAGCGCTCTACCCGTGAAAAGCTGATGGCATATCTGTCGCTGTATGCTCAGAAGACAGGATCAAACGAATTTGATATTCCCTTTGACCGTCAGGAGTTAGCCGATTACCTCGAAGTTGAGCGCAGCGGCCTGTCTGCGGAGATAAGTAAATTAAGGGCAGAGGGAATATTGGAAAGTAACAAAAGGCACTTTGTGCTAAATGATTAGAGGTCGGATATGGCAAGAAGAAAAAAGATATACAGAGATAAAGAATACGAAAGAGATATTAGGCAGAACAGGATAAAAGAATATGTTACGTATATTTTCGTTGTGATTTTAATAGTCGATCTTTTTGTTATGGGTATTAATCAAAATAATGATGATATCGTAGGTTGGGGAATTATAACGATGGGCTTGTTTTTTGTAAGTTACGTTATATTTTATATGCTGACACGTTTATACGGATGGAAGATTCTAACCCGATTTGATACTAAGGGTTTTAGGGGTAGAGACGTGCTGGGAGAGGACGCGTATTTTGATATTCTTGAAAAAGATAAATTCGTATGGAATTTGATTATGTTACTGCTGAGCATAACGGGTACGGCGATGATAGTTGCAGGTATACTAAAATTAATAGGGAAAATATAGGTAGTTCATAAAGTGAACGATCTGTTGCAGAGCATCAT
>JAZNKU010000279.1:0-1809 GCA_045578685.1 Eubacteriales bacterium | reverse complement strand
GTTTGATTTTAACGATATCGTACTTGCGATCAAGTCATCCGATCCTGCAATGATGGTGGCGGCAAACAAGCGGGTGTCGGAAATGTGCGACTATCCCTTGCACCTCGGTGTTACCGAGGCAGGAAGTATGCGTATGGGTGTTATGAAATCTGCCGTGGGTATCGGTGGACTTCTGACACAGGGTATAGGCGACACGATAAGAGTATCTCTTACCGCTGACCCCCTTTATGAAATAGACTGGGGTATTAAGATACTCGAGGCTGCGGGCGTTCGGGAAAAAAGCGGTATCGAGATAGTTTCCTGTCCTACCTGCGGTCGTACTCAGATAGATATGATCTCTCTTGTAGATGAATTTGAGAGCCGTATGACCACCGAAATCAAGACAAATAAAAATCTTAAGGTCGCCATTATGGGCTGTGCTGTAAACGGTCCAGGTGAAGCAAGAGAAGCGGATATAGGTATCGCCGGAGGTAAAGGGGAGGCTTTGCTTATAAAAAAAGGCGAGGTCATCAAGAAATTACCCGAAGAAGGACTTATATCTGCTCTGATCGATGAGATAAACAGAATGTAGAAAGGCAAAGAAATTGGCTAAAGCATTTTTAGAGGTCTTTTCAAAATATGAGCCTACCGAAAAAACAGCCGAGCTGCTTTCAAGCTGTGAGGTAGTTGCACGCAGAGCTGACGTTGAAAAGCGTATGCTTGAGGTAGACGTAAAATTTGAAAAGATAGTCAAAAAGGATATATTATACAGAATAGAAGAAGAGATCGCGAAGGCGTACGATCTTAATATGATGCGTATATGTCCGAAATATGATCCTTCTCTGTTTTACGATGATTATATTAATGAAATACTGAAGGAGACTTCACGAAGCGCTGATGTTTCAAGAGGCTTCTTTAATGAGTATACATATACTGTCGACGGTAACAGGATCACAATATATCTTTCATTTACCAACGGAGGTATCGAGCTGCTTTACAGCGCCGACACTCCGAGGCGTATTGAAGACATTATTCGTTCCGAATTTGGTCTTAACTTCATTGTTGGTATTACACGTGACGAGAATTCTACCTTTGATTACGAATCATATAGCCAAGCTCAGCACGAGGAACTTTCGTTTTATATTGATGAAATAGAACGTGACCGTGACCGTATCATCTCGCAGCAGGCAAAGGCTTCTATCAAGGATGATGTCAAAGAACATATAGACTATGTCAACTCTGTCGACAGCTCAGATTTTACGATTGAATCAACGCCTGAAGGATATATAAAAAGCGGAAATCTCATATTTGATATAAGTAATCCTGAGTACTTCATGAGCGAGGAGCCTTTTGATATTATCCCAACACCTATCTCAAGCATGACTTCAAACATGAGAGGAGTTGTGGCATTGGGTAAGGTTGTGAACTTCGAGGCAAAACCCACCCGTAAAAATGATAAACAAATAATTTCATTCGGTCTTACTGACGAACAGGGCTCGATCACGGTAAAAGCTGTGATGGAAAACGAAGCAGCCGAGCCGCTTATTAAAACCATAAGCAAATCTAAATATAAACAGAAGAGAGGTACGATTAAGGTCGAACTTTATTCGGCATGCCTTGCTGTATACGGAAATGTTAAGCCCGATAGCTTTGACGGCGAGTATACACTCAATCTTTCTGATGCTTGTATTGTAAAACAGATTCTTCGCGAAGATACCGCTGAAGAAAAGCGTGTTGAGCTTCACTGTCATACCAATATGTCAGCTATGGATGCAACGATACCTCCTGTTGAACTTGTCGAAACAGCTATACGCTGGGGTCATAAGGCAG
>JAZNKU010000278.1:0-3237 GCA_045578685.1 Eubacteriales bacterium | reverse complement strand
TCTTGTTTTTGGTTCAAAGAATTTTCGGTGCTGTGTTTTTGCGTCAATGCGAGGCAAAAACGGAGCTAATGCTGACGCATTTGCGAGTATTTTAACAATGCAGTGGCGTAAAAACACGCACCCAAAACGGGTTCGGATACTGACGCAACTGCTTAAATAAGGAGGATATGAAAAATGGAAAAAGGTAAGAAGAATTGGGTATTCTGCGACGGATACCTTCCCCCTCATGGTGACAACCCCGATTTTGAAGGTCACGAAGCACTTATGATAACAAACTTAAACGACGATGCAAAGGCTACAATAGAGCTTGTATTCGTGTTTGAAGACAGAGATCCCGAAACAGGTATCATGGTGGAGTTAGACCCCATGAGAACCACCTGCGTACGCCTTGACAAGCCCATGGGCGACAAGGGCTTCATGCTCTCGGAATCCGTACAGTACACAGTATGGGTTAAGAGTGATGTTCCCGTATGTGCTTGCTTTGGCAGACTCGATGTTCGCCAGACAAACATGGCTTACTACAGCGTAGAAGGATATACATTTTAATTGAATATTAATTTCACCCCAAGCCAAAAATAGCTTGGGGTGATTTTTTATGCACAAAAAGAGAATGGCGTTTGTCGGAGTTGCGTTTACGCTGTGCATGGTGTATCTTGTGTTTGCACAGGCGGTTATCTGCTTTGTAGACGGTAGCGAATATACCCAAAGTGCGGTAAATCAGCGTACGGACAGCGTTGTTATTAAGAATTATCGGGGCAAGCTTCTCGATACAAACGGAGTACCGCTTGTGGAGAATTCGGTAGCCGAGCTCAAGGTGGCAGACGGCAAGTCGGCTCTCCTGCCACAAAGATACGCTCCCGACAGCCTTGCAAGACATCTTGTGGGCTATGTGGATTCGGACGGAGTGGGTGTGTCGGGGCTGGAAGCGTGCTTTGAGGATGCGCTTTCGGACAGGAGCGAGGCCCGTGCAAGGGTGGTGCGTTCTGCCAACGGCGATGTAATAGACGGCGTGGGCATGAGTGTAGACGAGGGAAGCTACCTTTCCGACAATGTGGTGCTTACCATAGACAGCCACATACAGCGTATCTGCGAAAATGCACTTGATAAGCACGATGTTACAGGCGCAATAGTGGTCATGGATACCCATAGCTTTGAGGTGCTCGCCATGGCAAGCAGTCCCAACTACGATCAGAACAATATACAAAATTACATTTCTTCCGATAAGGGTGAGCTTATAAACAGATGCATCTTTCCGTACAATGCAGGTAGTATCTTTAAGATTATAACCCTGTCTGCCTCTGTGGAGTTTGACACTATAAAGGAGGAATACACCTGCAATGGGTTTATAGATGTGTACGAACACCGATACGCCTGCCACCATGCCGAGGGTCACGGCAAAATCAATCCCGAGGAAGCACTCGCGTTTTCGTGCAACTGTGCATTCTACAGCATGGGTCTTGGCATGGGAGACGATGCCGTAATTGCTATGGCAAGGCGTTTTGGCATGGGTACACCGCTTCTTTCGGGAGTGGATAAGCTCTGCGAAAGTGCAGGCAATATACCAAGTGCCGAGGATACCGTATTTTTAGACAGCATCAACCTTTCCATAGGTCAGGGGGATATACTGATCACTCCGCTTCAGGCGGCATACATGACCGCAATTATAGCAAACGGAGGGCAGAAGAAGAGTCTGCGCCTTGTAAAGGAAATTCAGGATAGATACGGTAGCACCGTAACTTCCTTTGACTCTCAGGAAGCCGAGATGGTAATTTCGCCATCCACCTGTTCTCTTGTATCACGCGCAATGCGCATGGCTGTAACAGACGGCACGGCAAAGGCACTTGGCGATAGCGTTGTGCCTATAGCAGGCAAGACGGGTACTGCCGAAACAGGCTGGATAAAAGACGGCAAAACCCTTGTTCACGGCTGGTTTTGCGGATTCTTTCCATACGATAATCCGCACTATGCGGTGGCGGTACTCATAGAGGACGGCGGAAGCGGAGCAGGGAGTGCCCTGCCTGTTTTTAAAGAGATAGCGGAGAAAATATCAAAAATTTATCCATTGGGGTAGAAAATCGGTGTAAAATATGATATAATTATTTGATATCATAAGAACGGAAGTGGTAATCACATGAAAAAATTCCTTGTAATAGACGGCAACAGCATAATAAACCGTGCTTTTTACGGCATCAAGCTCTTAAGCACCAAAGACGGTATGTACACAAACGGTATATACGGTTTTCTTAACATTATGCTAAAGCACATAGAGGAAATGGAGCCCGAATATATTGCGGTTGCGTTCGACCTCAAAGCACCCACCTTCCGTCACAAAATGTACGATAAGTACAAGGCACAGCGTAAGGGTATGCCCTCGGAGCTTGCCATGCAGATGCCCGTGCTTAAGGAAATTCTATCTGCCATGAACATAACCATACTCGAAAAAGAGGGTTATGAGGCAGATGATATCATAGGTACTGTAAGTGCCATGTGCAAAAAAGAGGAGATAGAGTGCTTCATATTAACAGGCGACAAGGACGATCTTCAGCTTGTTACCGATACCACAAAGGTGCTCCTCACAGTAACACGCGGAGGCACTACCGAAACAAGAGAGATAGATGCCGACGATTTCGAGGATGAGCACGGCATTACACCTGTTCAGTTTATAGATGTAAAAGGTCTTATGGGCGACAGCTCCGACAATATCCCCGGTGTCAAGGGAATAGGCGAAAAGACAGCATTTGAATATATCCGTAAGTTCGGTTCTATAGAAAAACTCTATGAAAACTTAGATGATTCCATAGTAAAGCCTGCCGCAAGACAAAAGCTCGAAGACGGCAGAGAAATGGCACTTCTGAGTAAAACCCTTTGCACTATAGACACAGCTGTACCGCTTGAATTTACGGTGGAAGACGCAACTGCAAAGCCGTATAATACCGAAAGGCTCGCAGAGCTCTATACCAACCTCGAATTTTCGATGTTTTTAAAGAAGCTCGGCGGTGACGTTTCGGCTACAAAGATGAATATGTACCCTGCGGAAATCCTCGTTGATTTTTCCAAGGCAGAAGAAATATTAAAGAATGTTGACACCCTCTGCTACAAGCTTTTTGCGGTAGACGGGGAGCTTTGCTCATTTGCATTTGCATTAGACGGCAAGGCATACTATACCGAAGGGCCTTGCGTATTTCTTGCAGAGGTATTAAGACCGTACATGGAGTCGGAAACCGTAACCAAGGTTTC
>JAZNKU010000277.1:0-5862 GCA_045578685.1 Eubacteriales bacterium | reverse complement strand
AATAAAATTGTGTAATGTATAATGTATTTATATTACACTTAAGGAACAGATATGAAATATACTTGGTTAGAAAGAGAATATTCCCTTATCGGCGAGGATTCGGTAGACAAACTGTGCAGGTCATCCGTGCTGATTTTCGGCTGCGGAGGTGTGGGCGGATATACCGTCGAGGCTCTGGCAAGAGCCGGTATAGGCAAGCTTACGGTAGTAGATAACGATACGGTAAACGAAACCAACATCAACCGCCAGATCATCGCTACCCGAAAAACTGTCGGTCAGCTCAAGACCGAGGCAGTTCGTGACCGTATAGCCGACATAAACCCCGATTGCAAGGTTGAGTGTGTGTCTGTGTTTGCCGACGAAAGCAATATTAAAGAAATAATAGATAACGCAGATCCGGATTTTATCATAGATGCCATTGACTCTGTGACCTCGAAGCTGCTTATAGCTCAGTATGCCACCGAAAAGAACATCCCCATAATAGCATCTATGGGAACGGGAAACAAATTAGACCCCGAAAGGCTGAAAATTGCCGATATTTCAAAAACCCACACCTGCCCCCTTGCAAGAGTAATGCGACGGGAATTAGGTGTACGGGGAATAAAGCATCTTACGGTATTATTCAGCGATGAGCCTCCCGCAAAGGTTGGATCAAGAACTCCCGCATCAATTTCATTTGTTCCGTCTGCGGCGGGATTAATAATAGCAGGTTATGTTATAAGAGAGGTTATAAAATGATAGACTTATTAACTTTACACAAGCAATTTCTCACACCCCACATTAAGCCCGGTGACACCGTAGCCGATTTCACCATGGGAAACGGACATGACACTCTGTGGCTGACACAGATGGTAGGAGCCGAGGGACACGTTTATGCCTTTGACATTCAGCAGCAGGCGCTTGACTCCACAAGAGCACTTCTTGAAAGCGAAGGTGCCCCCCACAACTACACGCTTATAAAGGACTCCCACGCCAACGCCCTTGAGCATATTCCCACAAAGATCAAGGCGGGCATGTTCAATCTCGGTTATCTTCCCGGCGGTGACAAGTCTATAACTACCCTTCGTGAGTCCACACTTAAGGCGGTGGATGCGGCAATAGAGCTACTTGACGATGACGGAATAATCCTTATCGCCGTATACCCCGGTCACGATGAAGGCACTGTAGAAGGAAACCTCCTCCACGAAAAGCTCAGCCAGATATCTCGCTTCAAGCTCTGCATATCCCAGTTTAAGATAATCAACTCCCCCACTTCTCCCTTCTTCTTTATCATTGAAAGCAAAGCGAAGAAATAATATTAAATTCAAAAAGCACCCTTTCGGGTGCTTTTGTTATTTCAATTCGATAGATTCTATATAGAACTCGTCACCTAAGCCGCAGGTGTCAAAGAAATCTATACGTATCTCGGTGATATCTCCTGTCCAGAAGGACTTGTCCGAGAGGTCTATACTGAGATCGTGGTATTTTCCGTCCTTCTTAAGCTTCTCCCTTACCGATATCTCTTCGGAAAACTGTTCCTCGTTACAGCGCAAGAATATCTGGGCATTATAGCCCTTGAGCTTATTATCCTCGGGTATCATATAACGGACAACAAGCTTATTATAGTTCTCGGCTGAATAGAGTTTTCCCTTATAGCTAAGGGTCAGGTAAGGATCCTCTGCCTTTGTAGTAACGCATTTAAGTGCTCCGTCCTCCGACTTTATCTCGGTGTTGTTGATCTGGGTAAAAACGTCTGCACTTACGTTATCCTTAAATTCAAGCTTGGTAAGATCGTCCTCGGACACATCGACCGTAAGGGTAGCTCTGCAGTCTCCTGAAATTATCGTAACCTCGTGCTTACCGGCCTTCTTTACGGTGAGGTGGCTGTTTTCATCTATATCGAGAGCCTCGGGATCATACTCGTAGCTGATTCCGTGCTCGTTCTGCGACCAAGCGTACTCCCAGTGTCCGTCGCCGTATCTGACGATGGATCTGAGCTGATGAACTATACCCTCTGCGGGGTCTACCTTAAGGGCATCGTAAGCCATGGGCTCCACCGATACTATATCCCTTGCAACCTCATGCTCATATATGATAACGCGGAGATAGGTTATAAATCCGTTATACTCAAAGGTGGCGGTGGTCTCTCCCACACCTACCACATCAAAGGCGATAACGCTTCCCTTGTCAGAGAGTTTGATAACGCTCTCGTCATATCCGTAGACCTTGACCTGATCTTTATAATTATTAAGGCTCTTCCAGCCCATATGGGTAATATCACAATATACGAGAGTGGGGATGATACGCTTCTGGGTAGAAGGAAAGCTCATAACACACTTGTTGCCCGTGCTTATGCCGACGGGTCTGAGAAGTCCGGGCTCGGTCTCGTCACGCTGTATGGGCTTGCGGTAGTTGATACCCTCAAGCTCGCTTTTATCAACAGAATCCCCGAGGGTCATCTCGATCTCCTGAATACGGGTATTCCATATACCCCAGCCCTTGCCGTAGGCATATGCAATATACTTCTTCATATCCGCGGTAATATGGCCGTTAAGAGTACCGGATATGCCGGGATTATGGGCAAAATAATATATATACTCTTTAAGAATATCCGAAACGGTGAACTTAAATCCGTCGTCCGACTCATAAATAACAAGATAGCTGTTTTCGGTCAGTCTTTCATCCGAGGCGACTGCGATAAACTTTTTGTATTCGTCAACATATTTTACGTCGATCGCATCGTTTGTTCCCGCACCGAGAGCAACCCCCTTATATTCCATGGTCAAAGGCCAGTTTTCATCGGTAGCATCGGCAGTAGCCACACGGGTGGTATGACCCTTTGCACCGCTCACGGTATAATATATATACAGAGTACCGTCAAGCTCCACGAAGCTGACCTCGCCTATGCCCCAATAGGACTGATCCTCGGTGAAGAAGACTATAGGCTTGGGATCTCCTCCCCAACCGTTTCCGTTCCATTTTTCAAAGGGACCGTCGGGATTTTTGCTTCTGGCAACATAGAGGTTGTTGTCACACTGGCTTGCGTTTAAGGTAGCGGTATATCCC
Organism: Eubacteriales bacterium; assembly: GCA_045578685.1. Classification (GTDB taxonomy): domain Bacteria; phylum Bacillota; class Clostridia; order Oscillospirales; family CAG-272; genus RGIG7300. The sequence goes on along the minus strand of JAZNKU010000277.1, from coordinate 2,817 downwards.
AGATAGTAGTATCCACCGAAATAAACCACACCGGGGTCACAGCAGGAATAATGGTCAAGTGAGCCGGGCGTGGGCTGAAGGACACACCTTTCCTCGCTCCACTCGACTCCGTCCTTAGAGTGCATATAGACTATCCAGTCCCATTGTTCAATACCCGAGCCTGCTCCTGCAAGCCACATATCTATACTGCCGTCTTCATTTACTATGATAGAGGGCCCGTATCGGTAGCCCGAGGGAGCGTTTTCGTGCACCTGATAAACATCAACGCCGTTTTCTCTCGGTATGGATACGTTTATATGCTTTGTATTATCCGTTGTTCCATCGACGGTATTACCAAAATCATGCTTTCCGTTACAGGAAACTAACGTAAGCGTTAATAAAAACGCCGATATTGCAAGAATGACTTTTTTCATAAAATAATTTCCTTAATAGTTATTGTAATTATTTTACAACAAAAAGTATACGTGAGTGTTAACAAAATGAAAAATCCTCTGCCGAAGCAGAGGATTGTTAATATTAATTTTTGTAATCTACAAAGGCGATGGCGGGCATACCGTAATCGTTACAGAGATTACGTCCGTAGGGATGAGTGGAATCTATGGTTCTGCCGTAGCGTACTGCAAGAATCTCGGTGCCTACGTCAAAGGTAACGGTGTTCTTACCCGAGATAAACTGACCGCTTATGGGAGCCCATACATACTGGCCGTTAAGCTGTACAAATACCTCGATGCCTATGAGGTTGCCGCTGCCGTCTGCAGTTTTAAGACCTGCACCTGCATTATTGAAGGTAAGTGTAGCGGAGGTTCCGTTGTAAACAACGTCCTTGAGTACGGGACCGCTGACATCCTCAATATTACCGATGCCGTGCTTATCCGCCGCAACAATATCTGCAAGGCGGTAAGCGTTAAGGTGCTTGATCGGGGGATGGATGTTGTTCCACCAGGTCTGATCCCAGAACAGGTCAGAGGAGGAAACGATGTGACAGTCGGAGAGAAGCTGAGGAATCGTACCAAGCTCTGCTCTTACCGCGCCGAAGTCCATGTAAGCATTGTTACCGTTGTTGTAGTAGCAAGCGGGGAACTCAAACATATAAACATCGAAATCATCGTTACCGAAGTTCTGTCTGAAGTATGTCATCAGCTCTGTAAACTGCTTTGCAAAGTGGTTGTCATAGCTTGAACCGAACATTTCACGGGTATTTGACATATCGCTCTCACCCTGATACCAGATAATACCTGCGCAGGAGAAATTCTTAAGAGGATTGATCTGCTGATTGTATACATATCTGGATCTGAGGTTGGTATTATAGATAGCGTCATTAAGCTTGTAGTAGTATCTGCCGTCCGCACCGAGCTCATCGTGTCCCCACTTATCAGCAAGCTCATTGGGAGCAAAGGAGATAAGGGAGTGACCGGATGCATCTATTTCGATAACACCGCAGGGAACATCTGTCTTGGTAGACATATTGTATGCGAACATATAACCAAGTGCGGAGAACACTTCCATACTTATAGCATCACGGTTATAAGCATAGGTGGTGGGAACAAAGTTAGCATGCTGGATTATCTGCATTGCGATATCGGTAGGCTTCTTCCAGGTCTCACCGTTGATAACCTCGGTAAATTCAAGAGTGGTACCCTGAGCAAATTCGCCTGTAAGACCTACGTAATCCATATTTGACATACGGAAGAAACGGATATCACGTCTGTCATCGTAATCCACAACAAGCTCGGATTCCTTGCCGAGAAGTCTAAGGTCAAGGATAAGCTCACCCATAGAATAGAATACGTTGGACTGACCGATAACGTAGTATACATCACCGATAAGAACATCATTGAAAGTCTTGGTAGTGTCAGCACCCTTGACTGTAAGAGGCTGACCGTCGGTGGTGTAGGAGAAAGTTTCGGCGAAGGTTGCCTTCCATCTGCCGTCAGCACCAACCTTTGCAGAAGCGGTCTTACCGCCTAATTCTACCACAACGTCACCGCTGTTAGCATCTGCAGTACCCCATACAGAGAGAGCCTCGTCTCTCTGAAGGATCATATTATCAGAGAATGCACCCGAAACGCTGACGTTCGTTGCGGTAGGAACACTTACAACAGGCTCAAGCTTAGGTATAGCTCTGGTCTCGGTCTCGCCGCAGAGAGTACAGGTGTTGGTCTCAACACCTTCCTTGGTTTCGGTAGCAGGTGTAGTAACCTTCCAGCCACCCCATACATGGGTACAGGGTGCTGCGGGAATATCGGATTCTTCAACCTCTATGAGATAGAAGTTATAGGATTCATCGTTGTACTGCACCATGAAGCTCCATCTGCCTGCCTCTGCAAGCTCTATCTTAACCTCACCGTTTACGATGTCGGCGGACTTTAAGTACTTGGAGCCGGGAGCGTTCTTGATGTTTGTTGCGGTTGTGTACTTACCGGGTGCATATCTGATGATATAAAGATCCTCAAGATCACCGATGGTAACGGTGTTACCGTCCTGTGTGAAGGCAGGAACCTTCTTTTCTACATTATAATAGTAGAAATGCTTGTAACCGTTATTAAACTCGACGATAAGTGTAACCTCGCCCTCCTCACGGTACTGAATCATATAAGACTCTGCGTTCTTGATGTCGTTCTTGTTGGAGAAGTTGCGGACACCAACAGCACCCTTGATAGCGGATACGGAATCATAGTGACCGTAAGCGGTACGGATGATCTTGATATCGGGGATATTGGATACCGTGATCTGAAGTCCGTTCTCGGTAAATACGGGAATGTCAACGGTAAGCTCGTGGTGTATCACATCCACACTGCCGTCGTTGTATCTGATAAG
>JAZNKU010000276.1:0-5162 GCA_045578685.1 Eubacteriales bacterium | reverse complement strand
TAATGAGCCTATCCCCGCCAAGGGTCATACCTGGGGTACATGGGTAGAAACAACTGCTCCTACCACCACATCCGTAGGTATTGAGACCAGGACCTGTACTGCTTGCGGTGCTACCGAAACAAGAGAGATCCCTATGCTTCCTGCAGATGCTGCCGTTGTTGCAGGTGTATCCAATTACACCGTAACCGTTAACGGTATCAAGGATGTAAAGGAAATCAGATTTGCTATCGGTCACTATACCACGGGTGCAGAGGTCAAGGATGCAGAGAAGAACGTAACTCTCGATGCTGCAACCGTGGATATGTACACAGTTGACGGCGTTATGACCTACGATCTGCCTTGGGTTGGCGAATATACCTTCTGGGTAAGATACAACGATGGCTCAAGCTACTTCCTCTACACAGAAGTTAATGATATCAACCCTTATGTAACATCTTATGGTGTTAAGCTGACAGTAAACGACTTCGGCGAAAACTACAAGGACGCATGGCTTGCTAAGGGTACATTCAACTCCTACAGCGAGATCAAGGCTTCTACCGAGTTTAAGTATCAGGCATCTGCTACTAAGCTTGCCAACTACGCAAAGACCACTCACGACTTCACATACACCATGGAAGATCCCGGTGATTATACCGTACTTATCAGATATAATGACGGTAGCTTTGATATAATTCATCACACTCTTACCGTAGACTATCCCGTACTGGTAGAGAACGGACTTCAGGTAATCGTACAGAACATTCCCGATATCAAGATCATCAGAACTGCTTACGGTCACTATACATCTGTAGCAGATATCAAGACTGCTCCTACCGTTCGTTACTTCAATAACAAGACGGCTATTAAGAACGCAGAGGAGTATATGATCCAGTACCGTGAAGAGGGTGAAGTAACAGTAATCGTTGAGTATAACAACGGCTATAAGCACTACTTCTACTACAATGTAGCAAAGAAGGTACCTACAGTTGTACAGGAAGGCGATACAGTTACCTTCGGTAATCTCGATGACCTCTATATCATAAGATACGCTCCCGGCAAGTATACCACATCCAACAATATTAAGAACGCTCCCAACTCTCAGTACAAGAAGGCGGCTAATATTAATGAAAACGGCGAGATCGTGATCTCTGACCTTACCACAGGTCGTTGGAGCTTCATGGTTCAGTACAACGATGACTCCTTCAACTTCTACGTACTTGATATCGTAGTTGAGTAATTCAAATCAATTAACAAAAAGAAGGCTGAGTAATCAGCCTTCTTTTCTATGTAAAGAGGTATACCGTGTGATTTGAAAAACTGAGCTAAAGCGCGTAGCATGGCAGCGGCACCTTGCCGCGCAAAAACGGCATTACAATGAGTTTCCCACTCTCATTGTAATGCCGTTTTCATAAAATAGGCTGTGCCTATGTACTCACTTATGTAACCACAATATATTGTGGTTCTGTATTCAACGATATCTATTATATAGGGGTTTTTCGGCGTTGTCAATATCAAAAATTAAAAAACATCTCATTTTCAAAAAATTAATATATTATTCATATTTTCTCTTGCTATATATCCCATTTTGATGTATAATTATTAAATAGAGTTTTAGCCAAATTAACCAGAGGCGGAAGCAGAAGTATGCCCCACAGTCCGAAGAGTCTGTAACCCGCATACATGGCTATGAGGGTCAGTAGAGGATGCATCCCGATCGAGCTTCCGATAAGCTTTGGCTCTATCACCTCCCGTATCACGGTTATGATGCCGAAGAGGATCAAAAGACCTATTCCCAACGGTGTGTTTCCTGCAAGCATGGCTATGACCGCCCAGGGAATAAGCACGGTACCGGTTCCTATAACGGGGAGCATATCCAGTAGTGCTATCACCATAGCAAGGGTAGTGGCGTAGTTAACTCCAAGGACGAGAAATCCCAGAAACAGCTGAGCGAAGGTCACCAGCAGAATGACCGAATAAGCCTTAAGGTATCCTGTGAGCGTATCCTTGATACCGCTAAGTGCCGAGCTTGCCCTGCTTCTGAATCTGCTTGGTATCAGCCTTGTTGCAGTAACGGTTATATTTTTGAAATCCAATGCAAAATAGAAGGACGCTATCACGAACACCACGAAGAAGAGACAGATATCGGGAAGCTTGGTGACAAAGGCGGTAAGAGCCGTGGCGAGATAGGTCGACAGAGAGGTTATGAGATTTTTCAACACCTCGGTAACGGTGCCGTTTATGACCTCTCGATCCAGATGCTCGTATATAAATGGGAATTTTTTGCCTATGCTGTCAAGAAGCTCGGCGGCAGAGGAGAGAATGTTGCCGGAGTTTTCACTCAGCCTTTCAAATAACCTCTGAGCCTCGGATATGAGCTGATTGGCAAGCAAAAAGGCGACGAATCCGATAAAAAATATCACGGTAATGACCAGAATAAAGGATAAAATTTTTCTTTTGAGACCTGTACGGCTGCAGAGCTTTTCGGCAGGACTGCAAAGCAGCCAGCCTACGAAAAACGCCGCCAAAAACGGGGCTAAAAGAGAAATTATTTTCCCGAAAAAGAAATATATCCCTATCACTGTTATAAGAATATAAGCCGAAAAAATAAGTATCCGTGCCCATTTTTGCGTTGGAAGTATTCCCATATCATCACCCCCGTAAAGGTATTATATATTTTTATATAGATAATAATTCATTTTGAAAGGACAAAAACATGAAAAAGATAATTGCATTTTTGCTTGCGGTGTTTATGCTTCTCTCTGTCACGGCTTGCGGAAAAAAATCCGAAGGTGACCCTTCAGTGAAGCTTAACGCCGACCATAGCCTTGTGGCTCTGGAAAGTGAAAATTATAAGATTACCAACGGCATGCTGTCATATTTTTATCTCTCAGGATTTTATAATGTGTACGGAAGCTATTCCTCGTATTTTCAGAGCCTGGGCTTTGACCCTTCCAAGCCCTTAAACGAGCAGCAGTACGGAGAGGATATGACCTGGCACGATTATTTTCTCGAGATGACCTTGGGTGATGCACGCACCTTCTTGAGGGTTGCCGAGGAGGCAAAGAAGGAAGGCTACTCGGATGATTATGTAGCCGATGAGGTTCAGAAGCAGATCGACGCTATTACCGACAGCGAGGGTATAACCATAGAGGAATATATCACCAGAATGTTTGGCGATACCCTTGACGAAAAGGATCTTCGCGATGCCCTTGCTATTCAGATATATGCATATAATTACTACGAGAAGATACAGGAGCATTTAGGCGAGGATATTAGCTCCGAGGACTGCGAGACATATTACAATGAGAACGAAAAGACCTTAAGTAAGGTTGACTATATCTCCTATACCGTTGCCGCAAGCACAGCCAACACCGACGACACCGAGGCAGCGTATGCTGCCGCCAAGGCAAAGGCAGAGGAGCTTGTGTCCAAGGCAGAGACCGAGGGTGTGGAGGGCTTCAAGAGCTGGGTATCTGCCTATATGACCGAACAGAATAAAACAGCCACAACACCTATGGCTGAGGATGCACTTGCTTCTCAGATAGAAAAGACGCTTGCCGGCACCGTTGATGCGACCTACTCCGAGGGAAATGAGCTCTCCGAGTTTTGCTTTGCCGAGGGCGCAAAAGCAGGAGATTGTACAATGACCGATAACGGCGCGGGCAGCTATACCGTAACCGTTATCGCCAATCCCCCTCACCGTGCAGACGATGCCACAAAGAATGTCCGTCATATCCTCTTTAAGCCCGAAAGTTATGACGGTGACCAAGCGGCAGCCAAGGCAAAGGCGGAGGAGGTCCTTGACACCTGGAAAAAGGGCGAGGCTACCGTTGAAAGCTTTGATAAGCTTGCACAGGAATATAACGATGACAATTCCTCCCTCTATGAAAACGTATACCGGGGCGAGATGGTACAGACCTTCAACGATTGGCTCTTTGATGATGCCAGAGTCGAGGGTGATACAGATATAGTTGAGACCGACTACGGTTATCATATAATGTATTTCGTGGGACAGGGTCTTCCCAAGTGGCAGAGCGAGGTCAAGGCACAGCTCGTCAATATGAGATTGGGTGAGAAGATGACTGCACTTGAGGCAGAATATACTGTTACCGACACACAGGAGTCTATAGAAAAGCTCCCCTCTGCCATACCTCAGTCAGCACTTGAGACAAGCGGCGAAAACGTATATTAAGAAAGGGGCAAGTTGCCCACCCATAATCGGCTCATTTGTCACAGGAAGCTGTTTCTGAAGTGCCCGATTTGAAAAAAGGATATATTTAAGAAAGGAAATTTATAATAATGAAAAAGTTAATTTCAATCTTGCTTCTTTGCGTAATGATATTCAGCTTTGCGGCATGTACCCGGTCTGATCCCGGCACACCCTCCGATGTAGTAGAGATAGTTATGGAAGACGGCGGAGTTATCAAGATGGAGCTTTATGCAGATATCGCGCCCATAACCGTGGCTAACTTCAAGAAGCTCATTTCCGAGAACTTTTATGACGGTATCATCTTTCACCGTGTTATTGCAGGCTTTATGATCCAGGGCGGTGATCCCACAGGCACAGGTATGGGCGGAAGTGAGGAGACCATAAAGGGCGAATTTCTTAACAACGGCGTACAGAATACCCTTTCTCACCAGAGAGGCGTAGTTTCCATGGCAAGAACAAACGACCTCAACTCTGCATCCAGCCAGTTCTTTATCTGCCACGGAGATGCTACCTATCTTGACGGCTCTTATGCAGCATTCGGTAAGGTTATAGAGGGTATGGATGTGGTTGATAAGATCGCAAGCGTAGAAACAGACGCAAGCGACAAGCCCTTAACAGAGCAGAAAATTAAAACAATAAGATTTGTGGAGGAATAAACAATGGTAAAGATCGAAATGATGGACGGCGGCGTTATCACACTTGAGCTTGACGCCAAGGCTGCTCCCATAACAGTAGCAAACTTTGAGAGATTAGTAAAGGAAGGCTTCTATGACGGCCTTATTTTCCACCGTGTTATTGCAGGCTTTATGATTCAGGGCGGTGACCCCACCGGTACGGGTATGGGCGGTTCTCCCGACACCATCAGGGGTGAGTTTGCTATCAACGGCGTAAACAACCCCATTCGCCACGAGAGAGGCGTTATCTCTATGGCTCGTACACAGGTGCCCGATTCCGCATCCAGCCAGTTCTTTAT
>JAZNKU010000275.1:0-3458 GCA_045578685.1 Eubacteriales bacterium | reverse complement strand
GTCTGTCAGACCATTCGATCTTGAGAGCCTCGTTAAGAGCCTGCTTAAGCTCTGTGGTATGACCGGGGATCTCTGCGGGATGAAGAGCCAAGGTCGATAACTGCGCAAAAGCGGGCTGAAGCGCGGAAACAAACTCTGTCTTGAGCTGAGAATCAAGCTGGTCTCTTGTATATTCTCCTGCCACGTTGCCTGCAACTCTGGTATAGAACAGCATAGGATCGGTAAGTCTGTAGGAATAAACGCCGTTACATCTTATCTGTACCGTTCTTGACATACCTATTTCCTTGTTCACCACCTTGAACATAAAGGGATTGGCTGTACCGAACTTATTGTCCATTATCTCAAGAAGATTGAAATAATAAACTCGCTGATCCTTGCCCGTGTCACCACCGTAGGTAAAACGCTTACCTATAGCCTTGAAGGTCTCCTTGATGGAGTCGCCTAACTTGCCCGAGAAGATAGAGGGTTCTGTGGAGGTATCGTATGTATATTCACCGGGTTCTGCACAGAATTCAACTACCTTGCCCTGCTCAACGATCATCATACACTGACCGTCTGCAACAGCAATTCCCGAGCCGTTGGAGATGATGTTATCCTCTCCTCTGGTATTGGAAGAACGACCGGAGGTCTTCTTCTGACCCTTGCGCATAAGAGTATCTGTATCCATTGCATCGCAATAGAAAAATTCCTTCCACTGATCTGCTAATACGCCGCCGATGGCGCCTATACCTGCTTTAATAAGTCCCATAATGAAACTCCTTTCAATTCAATATTACTATATATATTGTAACAATTATTTAATATATTGTCAATAAAGCTCTGATAAATCATCAGAGCTTTATTATGCATTTTTGACAAATATCAGAAGCCTTTTACAATAAATGCTACAAGCTCGGTAGCAGATTCATCTGCACGGTCCTCGGTCATGACTGTAATGATAGAGCCGTCGTCCATCATATCCGAACCGCAGAACCAAGGATAGCTTGTGCCGAAGAGGTCACTGTCCTCAAGCTCGGCGATAAACGTGCCGTCAGCATCCCAGAGAAGAACGGTACGCATATTTCCGTCAAAGCCTATATAGCCGTTGCCGGTCTTTGCAAAATATGTAATGCTGCCTAAGCCCTCGCCCTCGCCGTCGCAAAGCGTCTTCTGCAGTACACCGTCCTTATTGTAGATAAACACCTTGTGTCCGCTTTCGTCTGCGGCGTTACCGCATACGTAGAAGGCATCGTTGTCTACCTTAACGTAGGATACCATATCAAGCTCTGCAAAGGTAATATCTGTAGCGGAGGCTGTACCGCCGTTAAATGTGATCATCTTACACTCGTTGGAGGTGAAATAGCTTACACCCCACGTACCGTCGGGAGATACCGCAACGGTATCAAGATCCGCGTAGGTCTCGGCAACTGCACCGTCCTTGATGCGGATAAGGTCGTTCATACCGCCCGTAAGCCAAACAGAACCGTCGTCGGTCTTCAGGATAACGTCGTAACCATCCTCTTCGAGCTCGATATCCTTTTCATAATTAAGAGCGGAACCGTCGTAAGCATACTGCTTAAGCGTACCCTCGGTGAGAATGTATACTGTATTGCCTACCGCCGCAACGTCGTGCTCAAATGTCTCAAAGGTACTTATGTACTCGTTTATGGGCAGCCATTTTGTTTCAACGGTAAAGGAGCCTGCCGCAACAGAAGCATCCTCTGCCGAGAAGGGCTCGCCCTCCCATTCCCAGGGACCGTCCTCGTTGCCTGTATCGGCAAGTGTGAACTTAAGACCCTCAAGGAGCGTAGCAATACGGCTGTCGCTGACATCCTCCGCACTAACCGCAACCTCAACGGTAGATCCTGCCGACTCAGCTCTGCCGAGATACTTAACAGTGGTCTCACCCCAGCTCTCGCCCTCGTACTTGAGGCAGTCAACACCGCCCACGTTTACAAGCTCGTAAGAGTTGTTCTCGGCGTACTCGTACTGATCAAAGCCGTAGTAAACAATATCCTCACGGAAATCATATGGATCGGTTATGTTTGCGGAGATATCAACATCGATAAGATAATATTCGGGGTCGTCGGGATCTAATATCTGAAGATTTGCAGAGCAATATTCCTCGTCGTCAGATGCACTTTCTTCGTCAAGAGTCCAAACACTCTTATCGTATTCAAGGGTAAACAGTGACGTGGTAAGTCCGTCACCAGATGGTTTTACAGGCTTATCTGCGGTATCGGAGTCCTTGGAGGGACCCTTATCGCCGGTACAGGCAACAAGAGTGACAAGCATAAATACCGCAAGTAATAATGCTAAAAACTTTTTCATAACTATCGTCCTTTCTTCAATTGTAATAATTATGATATGTTTGTTGATTTATGGTCGGGGATCATCCGCCATAGGTGTTCGGATATCCGACTGATACAGTCGGATTTTTAGTATATTTTTTATTTTTGAAGAACCTCTGCCCAAGCCGTACCGACAGAGTTACCTTTGATATCGGTTATTACGCATCTTACCGTTATTTCACGGTAATCTTCAAAATCATAATCTGATACACTAAAGGTAAGTGTATCAACTGTAGCGGAGGTTGCACCGTGAGAGATCTTGGTTTCGTCGTTATCCTTATAGATATACCAGTCGTAGTAATAGTTAGCCGTGCCGCCCTCTATCTCCACGGTAAAGGTAGCATCCTCCATAGAAGATGTCATCTGATAGTCAACGGGATCTGTTATGATGGTAAGAGGCTTGGCTGTTTCCTTTGAAAACACCTCAGCCCAACGTGTGGTTACGGTGCTGCCCGAAACGTCTGTTATAACACAGTATACTGCTATATCACGGTAGTCATCGAAATCATAGTCGGAAAATTCGTAAACAAAAGTGTCGCTTGTAGCAGAGGTGGCACCGTGAGATACCTTTACTTCGTTATTATCCTTAAGCACGTACCAATCGTAGTAATAGTTGCCGTCGCCACCCTCTATCTCTACGGTAAAGGTAGCATCCTCCATAGAAGATGTCATCTGATAGTCAACAGGGTCTGTTATGATGGTAAGAGGCTTGGGTACTTCCTTTGAAAATACTTCTGCCCATCGGGTGGTTACGGTGTTACCCGAAACGTCGGTGATAACGCAGTATACTGCTATATCACGGTAGTCATCGAAATCATAGTCGGAAAATTCGTAAACAAAAGTGTCGTTTGCAGCGGAAGTGGCACCGTGAGATACCTTTATCTCGTTATTATCCTTAAGTACGAACCAATCGTAGTAATAGTTGCCTTCGCCGCCCTCTACCGCTACGGTAAAGGTAGCATCCTCCTGAGATGATCTCATATAGTAATCAGCGGGCTGCACAACAACCTTAATATCATTTTTATAGCAACGCTCAAGGAAGCAAACTATCTGAGCACGAGTACACTTGCTGTTGGGTGCAAAGGTGGTTGCACTCATACCTGCGGTGATTCCCTTTTCTACAGCCCA
>JAZNKU010000274.1:0-3146 GCA_045578685.1 Eubacteriales bacterium | reverse complement strand
AAAAATATTTGCAAGAGTTTTTTATAATATATTGTATTTTTACTTTTAAAATATTATAATTATAACAGATATTCAATGAGGTGAAGAAGATGAAAATATTATTGGTGAATTTCAGCCCCAAGGAAAAGGGAAGCACAGGTCTTGTACTGGCTGACATGGCAGAGCAGCTTAAGGCTCAGGGTATGGATGCAGAGGTATTCTGGATGGGTAATACCGTAAACGGAGGATGCCGCGGCTGCCTTGGATGCAGAAATACGGGCAAATGTGTCTTTGAGGGCGACAGAGTAAACGAGCTTGCAGAAGCGGCAAAGACTGCAGACGGATTTATATTTGCTTCTCCCGTACACTATGCGGCGGCGAGCGGCAATTTAACTGCGGCTCTTGACCGTGTGTTCTATTCTGCGGCAAAGAATTTTGCCTTTAAGCCCGGTGCTGCCGTAGCTGTTGCAAGACGGGCGGGCTGCAGTGCAACCATAGATCAGATAAATAAGTATTTTGCAATCAACTCTATGCCTATCGTGCCCTCGACATACTGGAATATGATCCATTCATCAAAGCCGGGTGAACATATTAAGGACGCGGAGGGCATGCAGACCATGACCAATCTTGTCAACAATATGGCATGGATGGTCAACTGTATTAAAGCCGCAATGGAGAAGGGCATAGACCATCCCGTGGCTATAAAGGAAGTTCGCACAGATTTCAACTCATAATTTCGCACTTGTTCATATTTTTGTCACAAATTAAAGATATAATATATACTGGAAAAATAAATAATTGACATATAAGGAGGAAAAACTTATGTTTTTCTCAAAAACCATCGACGAAAAGATCGACGTATGGGCTAAGAAGGGCATGATCGGCAAGCTCTTTAAGACCGCTCGTACACACGAGGACCAGAGAGTTCGCGCAAGAGCATATGCGGGTATGGGTACTATCCGTGACCTTTCTGCCGTTGAGGCACTTCTCGAGTGCTTTAAGCTTGACGAGGCAGTTATCGTTAAGGTAGCATGTGCAAAGGCTCTTGAGCGTATCGCTACAAGAAAAGAATTTGACAAGATCCAGTATCTCATCGACCGCGAAGAGGACGAGGAAGTAAAGGAAGCACTCAAGGCAGCTTCTATTGCAGCCAAGGACCGCGGCGAGCGCTGGTAAGAGGTGTAAGTATGGAAAAGGGTAAGAGAAACTGGGTGTTCGCTGACGGCGAGCTTCCCCCCAAGGACGGCACCGAGATCGAGGCACACGAGTCCTTAATGATACTTAATCTCAACGACGAGCCTGCTACAGTTAAGATGACTATTCTCTTCGAGGACCGTGATCCCGTTGAGGATATCACAATCAAGGTAGAGGGTAAGCGCGTTAAGTGCAACCGTCTTGACGGTCCTGTAGGCGAGGAGGGTTATCAGATCCCCTTCGGTCAGTATGCTATGGTGCTGAACAGCGACCTTCCCATCTTTGCGGTATTCGGACGTCTTGACACCCGTCAGGCAAACATGGCGTTCTACACCGTACAAGGACATACATACGAGTAAAATTGTGGCACCTTTCTGAAAGGTGCCACAGCTAAATTCGCTAAAGCGAGCTAAATTGACCTGCGGTCAGCTAAATTCTTTTAAGAGCTAAATCGGGCTTTGCCCGGCTGAACAAGGATTAAATTTAACTGTGTGTAAAACAGACCAGTGTTATTTCATCAATAAATGAGGTTTATAAAATGATTACAAGAGAATTCAAAAAAGACAAATTAAACGTAAAGATCATGGACTCCCGCCTTTCTATGGGTGAGGTTGCGGCGGCTGATGCGGCTGCATATATCAAGGAGCTTCAGGCAACAAAGGATGAACTCAACATTATTTTTGCGGCAGCTCCCTCTCAGAACGAAACTCTCGCAGCCCTTGTCGCAACCGAGGGTATCGAATGGGGTAAGATCAACGCGTTCCATATGGACGAATATATCGGTCTTGACAAGGATGCTCCCCAGGGCTTCGGTAATTTCCTTGCAAGAGCGATCTTCGATCTCGTCCCCTTCAAGAGTGTAAACTATCTCGCTCCCGATGCCAATGATCCCGAGGCTACATGTAAGAGATATACCGAGCTTCTCGAGAGCCATCCCGTTGATATGATCCTTATGGGTATCGGCGAGAACGGTCACATCGCATTCAATGACCCGCCTGTAGCTGACTTCAAGGACACCAAGCTCGTTAAGATCGTTGAGCTTGACCCCATCTGCCGTCAGCAGCAGGTGAACGACGGTTGCTTTGCATCCCTCGACCTTGTTCCCACCCACGCTCTTTCCCTCACGATCCCCGTGTTTATGAAGGCAAAGAAGCTTATCTGCTCCGTACCCGCTCCTACCAAGGCTGACGCGGTATATGCTACCTGCAACAACACCGAGATCAACGAGAAGTGTCCCGCAACCGTTATGCGTCTGCACGACGATGCGACAATGTATCTCGATCCCGACTCCGCAGCAAAACTATAATTATGAAATAAAAATCCGCAGTCAACCGACTGCGGATTTTTACCTTAATTCTGCATTCCGCATTCCGCATTCCGCATTAAAAAAGAGTTGCCCTCGGGCAACTCTTATTTTGTTCTGTTGTATATTACCTGAGCCGCAACGTCGAGAGAGTCGTTTTCCATCATCTCAAGTGCGCCCTTGTCGCAGGCAGCAGCTAACTTGGGATCGATCGGGATACGGCCGAGAACGTCAAGGTTAAAGTTTGCCGCAACCTCGTCAAGCTTGCTTTCACCGAAGATATGGATCTCCTTGCCGCAATCGGGACACTTAACATAGCTCATGTTTTCAACAAGACCGAGAACGGGAACGTTCATCATCTTAGCCATATTAACAGCCTTAGCCACGATCATGGAAACCAGATCCTGTGGAGTGGTAACGATAACGATACCGTCTAAAGGCAGGGACTGATATACGGTCAGGGGAACGTCGCCTGTGCCGGGAGGCATATCCACGAACATATAGTCTACGTCATCCCAGATAACGTCGGTCCAGAACTGCTTTACGGTACCTGCAATAACGGGACCTCTCCACGCAACGGGGGATTCCTCGTCGGGAAGAAGGAGATTTACAGACATTACCTTGATGCCTGTGGTGGTCTCGATGGGGAACATACCGTCGTCTGTTCCTG